>JBKJRK010000086.1:0-20443 GCA_046593135.1 Tepidisphaeraceae bacterium
GTGGCTGGCACCTTTTCTGGCCCCAGACCTGACAAATGGCCTGCCCGCGCATTGTTGCCCCGCCGGGTGCCTGTCACCTTTGGTGCCCCCTCCTTTTCTTCTCGGACATTTACCGAATGCGAGCAGCGGAGGCAGACCCGCTACAACGACTCCGGACAAAGCATTTCGCAAGGAACATTAGACTGAACATCACCAGTGCGAACGCCGAAGGTTCGGGGACGGCGATGACCTCCAGGCCGGTGACGCTGGAATTTCCCAATCCGGTGTTCGGGGCCGACAGCAGCGTTCCCGACCGGGTGAAGTGGCGAAACTCGCTATTGCCGGCGACCCATAGTGTGTCGTCGTTGGGGTCGTATGCCAAGCCGCCAATATAGCTCACGAGTGGGAACATGTTCGTGTTGAATGTGCTTTGAAACGCGCCCGCCATCGTGTCGGTGACGACGTACTGAGGGGCATTGGTCGTGGACAAGAAAATCGACGCGCCATCGCTATCGATGCCTTCTCCCTGGAAGTTTGATGCAGAGTTGCGGCTGACGCCGACTTGGCCCACAAGGGCGCCCGCGGTGGTGTAAGTGTAAACCTGCCAGTCATCGCCCGGGGCGTTAATCTGGGAATTCAGAAGGAGCAGATTTGTGCCGTCGTCGCCAAGCGCCGTCAGTTGTGCCGTCGCCGTGTTCATGACGCTGATCACCGCGCCGGTGGTCGGATTGATCTCGAGGATCTTCGGCGTGAAACTAGCGTTCGGGCTGACCATTCCGATGAACAGACGGTTGCCGATCACGGCAACCCCCTGTGGGCTACCTTCGAATCCCAGTCCCACCGGGTTAAAGTTGATCGGAAGCGTCTGTTGCAGCGCGCCGGCATACGTGTAAGTGTTCAGAACTTTGCCGCTCGACACCGTGAGCAGGTCTCCCGAGTTGATGATGGAAGCGTGGAGTGGGCCGCACGCAAACGTCAGTGACACCAGCGCGGCAATAACGGCTGTGCCGGCGAGCATTGCGGCTCTCTGGCATTCCGCGAACACTGGCGGCAATGGACATTGACTCGAACGTAAAGAACCGGCTGCACCCGGAGCGACGACTCGCGCACGAAGGCCAAACATGTGAGTTCCCGCTTTCTTCCCCGGAGAATGAGATGCTGCACGCGGTAGCCCGACCGCAGCATGAGATAATTTGGCATACCGGGCTGAGCGTGTCAAGTCGGGAGGCGCCAGGGACGGAGAAAGAGGACAACGAAAAGGTTCAGACGCGGAAACGGGGGACGCGGAAACGAAGTCATGCCCGAGCCGGGCGCCGCCGCGTTGCTGCTCGTCGGCGGCCCGGCGCTCATGTTGCGGCGCCGCCGCCGCGCACCGAGCGCGGGGTAAAAGAGCTCGGACCTAATCCGTTTGCTCGCCCACGGATTTCACGGGTCGGAAGTCTTCATCCGACTCCCGACCCGTTTTTTTTGCGATCGCGTTGGGGAACAGAAAAGGGGAGAACAAAAAGTGACATCCAACTTTTCTGCGATCTGAGCAATCCTTCGCACTGATTGCGCAGTTCGCGGCGCGGATTGCGCAATTCCCAGGGAGTCCTCAGCACTCATTCCGCATCGATTTTCCGTGCGTGCCGGCTACCATTGGGTGCTTGTCAGTTGACCGTTACCATCGTCAAACGCTTCTTCCCCAGATCGGCACGGCGGGCCAGGCACGCCTGGCTGCATCGAGCGTCCTGTTGGTCGGATGCGGCGCGCTGGGGACGGTGTTGGCGGAGCAATTGGTCCGGGCGGGTGTGGGGATGTTGCGGATCGTGGACCGCGACGTCGTCGAACTCAGCAACCTTCAGCGACAAACATTGTTCGACGAGTCCGATGCGGCCGAAGGCGTGCCGAAAGCGGTCGCGGCGGAGCGCCGGCTGGGGCAGGTGAACTCCGACGTCTCGGTGGAAGCGGTCGTCGCGGATTTTGATGCGCGGGACGCGGAGGAGTTGGCCGGGCTGGGCGGAGACGGAACGCGCGTCGATCTGTTGCTCGACGGGACGGACAACGTCGAAACGCGCAACCTGTTGAATGATCTTTCCGTGAAGCACGCGGTGCCGTGGATTTACGGGGCGTGTGTCGGCACGGAGGGGCGCGTGATGGCGATCCGCCCGCCGGCGACGGCGTGTTTGCGGTGCGTTTTCCCGGAGCCGCCGGGGCCGGGCGAGTTGCCGACGTGCGACACGGCCGGCGTGCTCGGGCCGCTCGCCGGGATGATCGCGTCGCTCCAAGCCGTCGCGGCGATCAAGATCCTCAGCGGAAATACGCCGGCGTTGTCAAATGAAATGCTCGTGGCCGATGTGTGGGCCAATCGGTTCCGGAGTCTGGACGTCAGCGACGCCCGCCGGGCCGACTGCTCGACCTGCGGGCAGCGCCGGTTTGATGCGTTGGACGGCGGGGCGGGTCGCCGGCCGGTGAGCTTGTGCGGGCGAAACGCGGTGCAGGTCCGGCCGGAGGGACGCGGGGGGGTGCAACTGGAGTCGCTGGCGAAGCGCCTGGAAGCATTTGGCGTCGTCACGCGGACGCCGTATCTTCTGCGGTTTGAGTTGAAGGAAGAACGGCCGCTTCAACTTACCGTTTTCGCAGACGGCCGGCTCATCGTCGCCGGGACGACCAACCTCAATCGTGCCCGTTCCGTTTATGCTCGGTACATAGGGACTTAGGGAAATAGCGTGAAGGATTCGGCGGTTGATCGACATTCCGGGCCGGCGTCGGTGTTGCAGCTCATCGGCAACACGCCGCTGCTGTCGTTTCGCCACCTGGCGGCCGACGTGACGCCGGTTGAGATTTACGCCAAGGCCGAGTGGTACAACCCCGGCGGCAGCGTGAAGGACCGGGCGGCGCTGGCGATGGTGCTCGACGGCGAACGCCGGGGACTCCTCACGCGCGACAAAATCCTCGTCGATGCCACCAGCGGCAACACCGGCATCGCCTACGCCATGATCTGCGCCGAGCGTGGGTACCGCGTGAAACTCGCCTTGCCGAAAAACGCCAGCCCGGAGCGGAAGCAGAATCTTCTGGCGTTCGGCGCCGAACTCGCCTTGACCGATCCAACCGGGGGCACCGACGGCGCGCAGCGGTTCGTCAAGGAACTTGTCGAATCGGAGCCGGACAAATATTTCTACCCGGACCAGTACAACAACGACGCCAACTGGCGTGCCCACTACGAAACGACCGCCATGGAAATCTGGCGGCAAACGCAGGGGCGGGTCACGCATTTCGTGACGGGCCTCGGAACCAGCGGCACGTTTATGGGCGTCACCCGCCGGTTGAAAGAGCTGAACCCCGCGATCCAATGCATCAGCATGCAACCAGACGGCCCGCTGCACGGGCTGGAGGGTTTGAAACACATGCCGACGGCCCTCGTCCCCGGCATTTACGACCCGAAGATTGCCGACGACGAGATCGCCGTCGACACCGAAGACGCCCACGGCATGGCGCTCCGCCTGGCGCGGGAAGAAGGCGTGCTCGTCGGCGTTTCGTCCGGCGCCAACATGGTAGCGGCGATGCGGGTGGCGGGGGAAGCGAAGAAGGGCGTCGTCGTCACGATGTTCTGCGACTCGGCGTCCAAGTATCTGTCCGAAAGCTTCTGGCAGTCCAGCAGCGTCGCGGCTTACGCGGCCCAGGCGGAGGCGGACAATTGGCCATGAGCGATGCTCCGAAAATACTCCGTTTAGCTGAACCCCTTGCCGGCCAGATTCGTCGGGAGGCGGCCGCGGCGTATCCCAACGAATGCTGCGGCATCATCTACGGCGTCGACAAGGGCGAGCACCGCCTCGTTCATTCTCTCGAACCGGTGCCCAACGTGTTCGACGAGCACGAGCGCTACCACCGCTTTTCCATCTCGCCGGCGCAGCTCATGCAGGCCGAGCGCACCGCGGGAGAGCGTGGCGAATTGGTGCTCGGTTTCTACCACAGCCATCCCGACCATCCCGCGCGCCCGAGCGAGTACGACCGGCAGCACGCCTGGCCGTTCTACAGCTACATCATCATTGCCGTGCCCAAGCGGGAGCCGGGAGAGATGACCAGTTGGCAACTGAACGATCAGTCCGAGCAGTTTGATCCGCAGCAGGTGGAAGTTTTGGCCCATTGATTCTGGCCGAGCGCGAACGCCGTAACATGTACGGCGTGCAAGATGTAAAATGCGAGTGAGGTGACAATGGCAATCGATCAAATTCGAATGCTGCGGCTCTCGGAACCGTTTAAGCCGTTTATCCTTATTACCAAAGGGGGGGAAAGACTGCCGGTCGAGTTTCCGCGGTGGCTGTCGATCGCACCAAACGGAAAGCGCTTGGCGTATTCACCGCCGACTGGCGGGCTACGTTTTATCTCCGCGGACGAACTCCTCGATGCGATTGTTGATGAGAAGCTCTCGACGCCTTGGAGACGGGCGCGATGAGCACGGACCAGATCGTTCATTTTATCGAACAGCGACCATTTGAGCCGTTCGAATTCATCATGTCGAGTGCCCGCACGATTCGTGTCACGCACCCGGAAATGGCGATGATAGAGCGTCTCGCATTATTCGCGACAGTCTGGGATGAAGAATCGAGAGCGGAATTGATCGACGTCGCATTGATTGAGTCGATCAAGACATTGAATCCTACCGGTTGACATTTTCGATTAGGAACGACCATGCCCCTCAAACCCCAAGGCCGTATTTTTAATGACATCACCGAAACGATCGGCGGCACGCCGCTGGTGCGGATCAACCGGCTGGTGCCGAAGGACCACGCGACGGTGCTCGTCAAATGCGAATTCTTCAACCCGCTGGCGAGCGTGAAGGACCGCATCGGCCTGGCGATGATCGAGGCCGGCGAGAAGGCCGGGAAGATTGACGCGGATACCGTCATCGTCGAGCCGACGAGCGGCAACACCGGGATCGCCCTGGCGTTCGTGTGTGCCGCGAAGGGCTACAAACTCGTGCTGACGATGCCCGAATCAATGAGTGTCGAGCGCCGGCGACTTCTCAAGGCGCTGGGGGCCCAGGTCGTTCTTACGCCGGCCGCCGACGGCATGCGGGGGGCGATCAACAAGGCGGAGGAATTACTGAAGGAGCACAAGAAAAGTTTCATGCCCCAGCAGTTCCAGAATCCCGCCAACCCGGAGATTCACAAGCGTACGACCGCCGAGGAAATCTGGCAGGACACCGACGGACGGGTTGACATGCTCGTCGCCGGCGTCGGCACGGGCGGGACGATCACCGGCGTCGCCGAAGTCATCAAACCGCGTAAGCCAAGTTTTAAGGCCATCGCGGTGGAGCCGGTGAGTTCGCCCGTCATCAGCCAGACGATGCACGGCGAACCGGTGAAACCCGGGCGTCATAAGATCCAGGGCATCGGCGCCGGCTTCGTCCCGGGCAACCTGCACACGGCCGTCGTCGACGAGGTCATCCAAATCACCGACGACGAAGCATTCGAATGGGCCCGCCGGCTGGCGAAGGAAGAAGGAATATTCGGCGGCATCAGCTCCGGCGGCAACATGCCCCCCGCCGCCAAGGTCGCGGCGAGGCCGGAAAACAAGGGCAAGCTGATCGTGACCGTCATGTGCAGCTTCGGCGAGCGTTACCTGAGCACGCCGTTGTTTGAGGAAGAATGACACGTTGCGTTGACGGACTCGCTGCGACGCGTCTTGTTCCGGCAGTTCCTGCCGACGAGCCCACGCTCGCCGCCTTCATGCGGCAACTCCGCGAGGACGATCCCGAAGAAGGGCCGTTCGACGAGCCGAGGTGTCGCGCTTCGATGAAGCGGCTGCTCGCCGAGCCGGCGTTCGGCCGGGCGTGGTTGATTGAAGACGCCGGCGAGACGGCCGGCTATGTTGTTCTCACACTCGGCTATAGCATCGAGTTCGGCGGCATTCTCGCCTTCGTCGACGAACTGTTCATCGCCCGCCCGCACCGCAGACGTGGCATCGGCACGAGGGCACTGAAACTCGTCACGACTGAAGCGAAGTCGCTCGGCATCGCCGTACTCGCCCTTGAAGTCACGCGGTCCAATGTGTCCGCCAAACGCGTATACGCGAAGGCCGGCTTTGTAGATCGTGAGCATCACCTGATGACCCAGAGACTCTCTTGACCCCGAAATGACCGACCAGAAGTCAACCAACATCACCTGGCACGGCGGTGCCGTCGCACGGGCCGACCGCGAAAAGCTGCTCGGCCAGCGCGGCGTCACCGTCTGGCTCACCGGCCTGTCCGCCGCCGGCAAGAGCACGATCGCCGTCATTCTCGAGCGGATGCTCCTCGACCGCGGCCGGCTCGCCTACCGCCTCGACGGCGACAACGTCCGCCACGGCTTGAACAAGAACCTCGGGTTCACCACCGAAGACCGCGCGGAAAACATCCGCCGGATTGGCGAGGTGGCGAAGCTGTTCACCGACGCCGGGGCAATCGTTATCGCGAGCTTCATCAGCCCGTACAGGAGCGACCGCGACGCGGTGCGTTCGCTGCTGGCCCCCGGCGATTTTGTCGAGGTCTACGTGAAGGTTAGCGTCGAAGCGGCAGAGCGGCGCGACCCGAAGGGTCTGTACAAGAAGGCGCGAGCGGGGGAGATCAAGGGTTTTACGGGGATCGATGACCCGTACGAAGAGCCGCAAACCCCTGAACTATTGATCGATACGGAAGCGCTCGACGGGAGTTCGGCGGCGTCGACGGTGCTGAAGTATCTTGCCGCGACCGGCGTGTTTGCTGAAAACAGCCATAGTCCGGTCGATCGTATTGGTCGAGTGCTCTCGAATTTGGACGGCTGGCGCCATCTTCCGAGTTATCAACTCGAACGACGCGCCGACGCATTTTTTGCGGCCTACCTGGTTGAGTTTTTCAATTGGCATTTTCGCGGAATTGACACGTTTCGCGACGATATCATTCCCGAACTTCCGCTGAAGCAAACTGATTCTCATCGCTCAGACAAAGTTGACTACGTGTTGTTCAACGCGACTGGCTCGCGCGTATATTTCATTGAACTCAAGACTGATGCAGGTTCGATCCGTGAAGAGCAGATCAATTACCTGCAGACGGCGAAAAATAACGGCTTCAAAACGGTGCTGGAGAATTTGCTCCAGATCATTTGCAGAACCGCGAGTCCAGAAAAGTACGTTCACCTGCTGCAACGGCTCGAAAACGCCGGGTGCGTAACGCTGTCGGCCGAGTTGAGAGGTCAGATCGAGCGAAATGTGCGTGGCGGGCGGCTAAACGATCGATGCTTCGAGGTCATCGGTGACCCGGAAATTGAGGTGATTGTCATTTTGCCAAAACCATTGGAAAAACCTCGAATTCCTTTTCCGACGATCTACTTCAAACGAATCGTGGAATTCCTTCGCGAGATGAATGACCCGTTCACAAATAAGTTTCGCGAGTCGTTGGAGAATTGGATTGAACCCGCGGGCGAGATTGCTCCGGAGCGGCGATGAAAGGTGAATTTGTTGACCTCCATTGCCACTCCACCGCCTCCGACGGCACCTTCGCCCCCGCTGACGTCGTTCGCCTGGCGAAAGACAGTGATCTCACCGCCCTCGCGCTGACCGATCACGACACCATTGCCGGTTTGTCCGAAGCGGCCGCAACCGCGAAGGAGTTGGGCCTCGATTTCCTCCCCGGCATCGAGATCAGTTGCGAAGTGCCGCGCCCGGCGACACTCCACATGCTCGGCTACGGGATCGACATCCAAAGCCCGCAACTGCGCGAGTTGACGGATCAGATGATGGCGGGACGTGACGATCGGAATCCGCGCATCATCAGCAAGCTCAATGAATTGAACGTCGCGATCACCATGGGCGAGGCCGAGCAACAGGCCGGCGGCGACGTCATCGGCCGGCCGCACATCGCGGCGGTGCTGGTGAAAAAGGGGTACGCCAGCTCGATCAAGCAGGCGTTCGACAAGTATCTCGGGCAAAACGGGGCCGCGTATTTTGACCGCGACCGGCCGACGCCGAAGCGGGGGATCGAGCTGATTCGACAGGCCGGCGGGCTGCCGGTGCTGGCCCATCCGGTGCAGTTGAGGACAGAGAACGATGCCCAGTTGGAGCGTATCATCAAGGACTTGGCGGACCTCGGGCTTGCGGGAATCGAAGTAATCCACAGCGACCATGACGCCGGCCTGGTTGACAAGTATTCCGCCCTCGCCGACCGTTTCGGCCTGCTCAAGACCGGCGGGAGCGATTTTCACGGGACGAACAAAAAAGACGTCCGCCTCGGCGTCGCAAACGGCCGGCGCGTCCCGCGGGAGTTTTTTGACCGCATCCGCGAGCAACTGAAGCAGCAATGAGCACGACGACCGAAGAACTTGATCTCGCCACGCTGAACGCGTTGTTCGAACGGCAGTCCCCGGCGGACATCGTGAAGTGGAGTGTCGCGCAATTCGCACCAGAACTGGTGATGAGTTCCTCGTTCGGCGCCGAGTCGGCGCTGCTCCTTCACATGGCCGCCACGCAGATGCCGGAAATTAAGGTGATTTTCGTCGACACCGGCTACCTCTTCCCGGAAACCCATGCGTTCATGGAATCTTTGCGGCGCCGTTTTGATCTAAATGTGTGGACGTACCGCACGCGGAACGATCCGATCGCCTGGCTCCGCGACGTGGGAGAAGACAACCCTGCCGAACGAAAAGACACGAACCGCTGCTGCGCGGCCAACAAGAATGAGCCGATGGAACGCGCGATACGCGACTTGAAGCCGCGCGCCTGGTTGCGCGGCATTCGGCGTCACCAGGCGGAAACGCGCAAGGCCGTCAATCTCGTCGAATGGTCCGCCCGGTATAATTGCCATGCGATCTCCCCGTTGCTCAATTGGACGAGCAAGGACATCTACGGCTACATGAAGCAGCACGACCTGCCGTACCACCCGCTTTACGAACAGGGCTACGCGTCGATCGGCTGCAACCCGCTTTCGTGCACGCAGCCGATCCAAATCGGGGAGGACCCGCGCTCCGGGCGCTGGGCGGGCAGCGGGAAGCTCGAGTGCGGCATCAACACCGAAAACTCACTCGATTCGGCCAACCTGTGAAGCTCGCCCGCGCGCCTCGTTTCGCCGCCTCCGCGCAGCGGAGCGATTTCTGGTTTGAGAAAAACGCTCCGCTGCGCGGAGGCGGCGAAACAACGGATTGCCTTTGACGCTCCTACGATCAAAACCAATGACCCTTGAACTTCCATCGAATGTCGAAAATCGAATCGAAATTCCCCTCCACGTGCGCGGCCTCGTCTTCGACTGCGACGGCACCATCGCCGACACCATGCCGCTCCACTACGAGGCGTGGGTGGCGGCTTTGCGCGAACACAACTGCGAACTCTCCGAAGCTTTATTCTACGAGTGGGCCGGCATTCCGACCGCGCGGATGATCGAACTGCTCAACGAACGGCACGGCCACTCGATGCCCGTCACGGAGACCGCCGACTACAAAGAGGGCTTGTACCAACAACTCATTTCGCGTGTCGAGCCGATCGAACCGGTTGTCGCGCTGGTACGGGAATTTGCCGGCAAACTGCCCATGGCGGTTGCGACCGGCGGGACACAGGCGATCGTCCGTAAGACGCTCGGAACGCTTGGGTTAATCGAGCATTTTGACGCCATCGTCGCGGCCGACGACGTCGTCCACGGCAAACCCGCCCCCGACATCTTCCTCGAAGCCGCCCGGCGACTGGGCGTCGCACCCGAGACGTGCTACGCTTTTGAGGACGCCGAGTTGGGACTTCAGGCGGCTCGGGCCGCGGGCATGACCGCCATCGACATCCGCCCGATGTGCCGATGCCTCCGCCAGCGGTAGGCTTGTTTGTCGTTTGCTTCATGCGGACAAAACCGGCAAAAAACCGGCTCGAGGACGAGCCGGCTCATCGGGCAGGTGGGGCATTACGCTAGGAGAGCCGGCTCGTCCTCGAGCCGGTCGTTGTGACCTTTCAAAATGCGCCGCAGGGCGTTGTAACGCTCGAGGCGTCATACGTCCGATAATATTTCAGTCATGCAGAAGCAGAACATTCTTGTCACCGGCGCCGCCGGGTTCATCGGCTCCCACGCCGCCCACGCGCTGCTTGAGCAGGGGTACAACGTCATCGGCGTCGACAACTTCTGCGACTTCTACGACCGCAAGTGGAAGGAAATGAACCTCAAAAGCGTCGGGGCGCCTATCGACGTCGAAGAACTCGACATCACCGACGGGACGGCCATCGACCACCTCGTTTCTAAGACCAAGCCGGTTGCCATTTTGCATCTTGCCGCTATGGCGGGCGTTCGGCCGTCGATTGAGCAGCCGGCGTATTACGCGCGGGTCAACGTCGAGGGCACGACGCACTTGTTGCAAGCCGCTGTAAAACACAAGGTCGGCAAGTTCCTCTTCGCGTCGAGTTCCAGCGTGTACGGCAACGCCGCGAAAGTGCCGTTCAGTGAAGAAGATGCGGTCGAGCAGCCCATCAGCCCGTACGCCGCTACGAAGCGGGCGGGGGAATTGATCTGCTACACCTTCTGGCACCTGTACAAGTTGCCGGTTTCCTGCCTGCGTTTCTTTACCGTCTACGGACCGCGTCAGCGGCCCGACCTTGCGATTCACAAATTCACCCGCCTCATCAGCCAAGGCGAGCCGATCCCATTTTTCGGAGACGGGTCCACCAGTCGCGATTACACTTTCGTCGAAGACATTGTGGCCGGCATCCTGAAAGCTCACGAGCACTGCGACCGTTATCGCGTCTACAACCTCGGCGGGTCCGAGCCCGTCACGTTGAAAGAATTGATCGAAGAACTCGAACGCGCCATCGGCAAGCCCGCGATCATCGACCGCAAACCCGCCCAACTCGGCGACGTCGAACGGACCTATGCCGACCTGACCCGCTCAACTAAAGAACTGGGATACAAGCCGAAAGTGTCGTTGGCGGAGGGACTTAAGCGCTTTGTTGAATGGTTCCGTGAATACGGACACCTTTACACACTGCCAAGTGAGGGGAAGCCGAAAGAGACCGTCGCGTAATGAAAACGAGCACCCAATCGGTGCCCGTCAAGCAATGCGGCTGACAGGAGTTGAACCTGCACGTCTTTTGGACACTAGAACCTGAATCTAGCGCGTCTGCCAATTCCGCCACAGCCGCGGCGAGAAGGCGTGAATCTTAAAGGGGTTGGGGTAAGTGTCAAGGTGCGACACGAGTTAAGTGCCTCGCTTGACAGAACCGCCGTGTATCCATAACGTACCCCTTCTTCCGGCCGGGCGGGTATTTACCCGCCTTTCGTGTTTGTTTGGCCCCCCGAATTGACGCGGCGTGCCTACGGAACCACCGCCGACGCGCGTGCGAAGCCGGTCCATTGTCGAGACGATTGTGAACGTCTCGCCCCCGCAGGCACGGGGGCCACAGGAGTCAGTCATGCTTCCCGTCCAGAAACACAGCAAATCCCGCAAGCGCAAACGCCGCTCGCACTTGGCCCTCAAGCCCATCCACTTTGTCCGCTGCGCCCAGTGCGGCAGCGCGAAGCTCCCGCACGCGGCCTGCGACAACTGCGGCTACGTCAACCCCAAGCTCGCCCTGCAAGTCGATCAGGACCCGGCTTAAATTGCCCGGGGCTTCTGGCCGACGGTATTCCGCTGAACGGAGATGACCGTGCGAGCTGCGGTGGACGTGATGGGCGGCGACCGCGCCCCCGACGAAATCCTCAAAGGCTGCTGGGAAGCCGTCCCGCTTCTCGGCGCCGAGGACATGATTTTCCTCGTCGGCGACGAGACCGTCTGCCGCGAGGGATTGGCCGCCAGCGGGCTTTCCGACGAGCAAAAGAAGCGGTTCAAGATCGTCGCGACGACTCAAGTCATCGAGATGGACGAGTCACCCGTCGACGCCGTCCGCGCCAAGCCCAAGAGTTCGATTAACGTGATGTGCGACCTCGCGAAAAAGGGCGAGGCCGAGGTGGTGATCTCCGCCGGCAACACCGGCGCGTGCGTCGCCGCCGCCCAGCTCAAGATGCGTACCCTCCCCGGCGTCAGCCGGCCGGGCATCGCGGTGATCCTGCCGACGTTTTACGGGCCCGTTGTCGTGTGCGACGTCGGGGCCAACATCACGCCCAAGCCGCGGCACTTTCAGCAATACGCCTTGATGGCCGGCGCCTACGCGACGGCGGTCTGCGGCGTCGAGAACCCGCGCGTCGGGCTGCTGAGCATCGGCGAAGAAGACGCCAAGGGCACCGGCCTCGTCAAAGAGGCGCGCAAGCTGATGCGCGACGAGCCGCAGATCAACTTCGTCGGAAACGTCGAAGGCCGCGACCTGTTCAAAGGCGTCATCGACGTCGTGGTCTGCGACGGCTTCGTCGGCAACATCGTCCTGAAGTTCACCGAAGGCTTGTCCGAAGGGTTGTTCCAGACGATCCTCAGCGAACTTCAGGAATTCGCACCCGACCTGCTCGGCGAGTTCAAGCCGGTGATGAAGAAGATCTACGCCAAGCACGACTGGCAGGAGCACGGCGGGGCGCCGCTGCTGGGCGTGAACGGCTACTGCCTCATCTGTCACGGCCGGTCGGAAAGCCGGGCGATCAAAAACGCCATCCGCGTCGGCAAGCAGCTTGTCGACAGCCAGGTGAACCAGGAAATCGTCAAGGAAATCGAAGCCGCCATCCCCGGCGGCGAAGACTGAAGAAGTGACCGGTGGTTAGCGGCCCGTGTCCAGTGAAGCGACCTGCATTCACTGGCCACCGGCCAACGACCACTGGTCGCTAATGAAACATGCCCGACTACGGAGCCATCATCATCGGGACCGGCAGCTTTCTTCCCGAGAAGCGGCTGACCAACGAGGAGTTGTCCAAGCTCGTTGACACCAACGACGAGTGGATCGTCCAGCGCACGGGCATCCGGGAGCGGCGGATCGCCGGCAAGGACGAATCCACCGCCACCCTCGCCACCGCCGCGGCGCGGAAGGCGATCCAAGCTGCGGGGCTGGAGCCGAAGGACATTGACCTCATCCTGTGCGGCACCATCACGCCGGAGATGACGTTCCCGTCCACCGCCTGCTTTGTCGCGGCCAGTCTCGGGCTGACCTCGACCCCCGCCTTCGACATCGCGGCCGCGTGCAGCGGATTCCTGTACACGCTGGAAACCGGCGCCGCGTTCATCAAGTCCGGCCGGTACAAGACCGTCCTCGTCATCGGCGCCGAAACCCTGAGCCGGATCACCGACTACACTGATCGGGGAAGCTGCATCCTGTTCGGCGACGGCGCCGGTGCGGTGGTGCTCCAGCGGTCTCCCGATCCCAGCCGCGGCGTGATCTACAGCAGCCTGCATGCCGACGGCAGCGGCTGGGAGATGCTCTACTGCAAGCCCGGCAGCCGATTCCCGATCGAAGAAGCGCTCGCCAATGCCGGCGACGGGTTCATGAGGATCAAGGGTCGCGAGGTCTACAAGTTTGCGGTAACGCGGTTCGAGGAACTGATCGAAGACGCGATGCGTAAGTGCGAGCTCGGCGTTGACGACGTGAGCCTGATCGTCCCGCACCAGGTCAATCAGCGGATCATCGACTCGGCCATGCAGAAGCTCGGTATTCCTTCGGAGAAGGCGTTCGTCAACATCGACAAATACGGCAACACGTCGGCCGCTTCGATCCCGATCGCGCTCGACGAAGCGTGGCGGGCGGGGAAGATCAAGCAGGGCGATGTACTTATTTTCGTGGCCTTCGGGGCCGGGCTGACTTGGGCCAACGCCGTCGTTCGGGTGTGAGTTTTTGTGGCACGGGCTACCAGCCCGTGTCTTTTCTCTTTGAATAACGAAACACGGGCTGGTAGCCCGTGCCACGTGAAGACAACCGTTGTCCACCAACACTTACATTCTCTGCCCCGGCCAAGGGGCTCAAGCCGTCGGGATGGGCAAGGACTTCCACGCGGCGTCAAACGCGGTGCGGCACGTCTTTGACGTCGCCAATGAGATTCTCGGCTTCGACCTTGCGACGCTGTGCTTCGAAGGCCCCGCCGAGCGGTTGAACCAGACAGACGTCAGCCAGCCTGCGATTTATACGACCGGCGTCGCGTGCTACCGCGCGGCTCGGGAAGCCGGCAAGATCGATCCGGCACATGTGACGGCTTACGCGGGGTTAAGCCTCGGCGAATACACGGCGCTGCACCTTGCCGGCGCTTTCACGTTCGAGGAAGGCCTGAAACTCGTCGCCGCCCGCGGCCGCTACATGCAAGAGGCGGCGGTCGCGACGCCGAGCGGCATGGTGGCGATCATCGGGGCGGAACAGCCGGCGGTCGAAGAATTGTGCGCCAAGGCGGCGCAGGGCGAAGTGCTCGTCCCGGCGAATTACAACGCGCCGGGGCAAATCGTCGTCAGCGGTTCGAAAGGCGCGTGCGAGCGAGTGGTCGCCGAAGCGGCGACCGCCGGCGTGAGAGCGACGGCACTCACCGTCGCCGGCGCGTTTCACAGCCCACTCATGCAGCCGGCTGCGGATCGAATGCGGGCGGAACTGGACAAGATCAGCTTTCGGCCGTTGACCACCACCGTGTATTCCAACGTCACGGCGGAGCAGCACGGGGATTCGGAATCGATTAAGCAACTGCTGATCCGCCAGATCGTGGCTCCAGTGAAATGGGAACAGACGATGAAATTGCTCGTCGGCGACGGCACGGGCGGCGAGCGCTTCGTGGAGCTCGCGCCGGGACGAACCCTCGCCGGACTGGCCAAGCGCATCAACCGCCGGCTGCCGATCGAAAGTTTCGAGAAGGTCGAAACGCTGGCGGTGGGGTAGTTGCCACGCCTGCGTCGCCTCGTGCAGTGGACGCGATCGGCACATGAGGCGACGCAGGCGTGGCAGCTACGTGTTGGGACGAAGCATTCCGATTGCCGCGGGCATCGATTTGCATTGGATGTTGGAAAGTAAAATTTCCCGGAGTCGTCATGACGGACAAACGAGTCGCATTGGTTACCGGCGGGTCGCGCGGCATCGGCGCCGCGATCGTGAAGCGCCTGGCAAAGGACGGCCTCCACGTCGTCGCCCTTGCTCGCAGTGCCGACAAGCTCCGGCAGGTCGTTGACGAGGTGAAAGCCGCCGAGGGCTCGGCAGAGGCTGTGACCTGCGACATTGCCGACCCCAAGGCGCTCGCCGAAGCGGTCGAAGGCGTCATCGAACGCCACGGCCACCTCGACGTGCTTGTCAACAACGCCGGCATCACGAAGGACGGCCTGATCCTCCGCATGGACGACGCCGACTTTGATACGGTTATCAACACCAACCTGAAGAGCGCGTTCGTCGCGATCCGCGCCGCCGCCCGAAGCATGATCCGCCTCAAGGGCGTGGGCGGGCGCATCATCAACATCAGCTCGGTCTCCGGCGTAGCCGGCAACGCGGGGCAGGCGAACTACGCCGCCAGCAAGGCCGGCCTCATTGGGCTTTCCAAGTCGGTGGCCAAGGAATTGGCGGGCAAAGCCGTGACGTGCAACGTCGTGGCCCCTGGTTTCATCACCACGGACATGACCGACGGGCTGAACGACCAGATCAAGGAACTCGCCAAGAGCCACATTCCCCTTAAGCGATTCGGCGAGCCCCACGAGATCGCCGCCGCCGTGGCGTTCCTCGCAAGCCCCGAAGCGAGTTACGTGACCGGGCAGGTCCTGTGCGTGGACGGCGGAATGGTGATGTAAGGAAGTGGCCGGGAGTCAGGGGCCGGGAGTCGGAAGTCATCAACACCGCTGACACCTGACACCTGACTCCTGATCCCCGACCGCTGATTCCCACCCCTAACTCCTGTTTGCATCCTCGGCACCCTCCGTTATAGTCTCCGATCCCCTCCGGCCGCGTGGCCACGAGGGGTATCACTGGGTAGGGTAGGTGGAACGCACATGGAAGACATCGAGCAGAAGGTCATCGAAATCGTCAGCGAACAGATGGGTGTGGACAAGAGCGAAATTACGCGCGAGACCCACTTCATCAACGACCTGAACGCCGATTCGCTCGACACCGTAGAACTCGTAATGGAATTCGAAGACGAGTTCGAGCTGTCGATCCCCGACGAAGAGGCCGAAAAGATCCAGACCGTGGGTCAGGCGATCGACTACATCAAGGAACACTCTAGCAAGTAATTAGTTACCAGTTACCAGTTGCCAGTTGCCAGCGGGGCGGACCCTCCTGGCGGCTTTGCTGGCGACTGGCAACTGACAACTGGCAACTAATTCACATGAGCAGACGCCGCGTTGTCGTTACCGGTCTGGGAGTCATTTCTTCGCTCGGCGAAAGTGTCGACGAGGTATGGGACGCGCTGTGCGCCGGCACGAGCGGCATCGGCCCGATCACACGTTGGGATTGCAGCACCTACCCCGTCAAAATCGGCGGCGAGTGCACGAACTTCGACGTCACGAAGTACGGCGTCGAACACCGCGAAGCCAAGCGGCTCGACCGCTTCAGCCAGTTCGGCCTGGCCGCATCCATCAACGCGGTCAAAGATTCCGGGCTCGATTTCGACAAGGAAGACCGCTTCCGCTGCGGCGTGATCATCGGCAGCGGCATCGGCGGCATCGAGACGATTGAAGAGCAGCACCTGATCCTCACGGAACGGGGCGTCGGCCGGGTCAGCCCGTTCACCGTCCCGCGCCTCATGGCCAACGCGGCCAGCGGCAACGTCTCTATTCAGTTTCGTCTCAACGGCCCCAACACCGCCGTCTGCACCGCCTGTGCGACCGGCTCCAATGCCATCGGCGACGCCGCCCGGTTCATCCAGCATGACCTCGCTGACGTCATGATTGCCGGCGGGTCGGAAGCGGCACTGTCCCGTCTGGGCATGGCGACGTTCTGTGCCGCCAGGGCCCTGTCGACGCGAAACGGCGAGCCACAGCGGGCGAGCCGTCCTTGGGACATGGACCGCGACGGGTTCGTCATGAGCGAAGGGGCCGGCGTCGTCGTCCTCGAAGAGTACGAACACGCGAAGAGCCGCGGCGCCCGCATGTACGCCGAGGTCGTCGGCTACGGGATGAGCGGCGACGGGCACCACATCACTGCGCCGCACGAAGACGGCATGGGCGCCGCCCAGGCGATGAAGCTGGCCCTGAAGGATGCCGCCGTTAACGCCGACGTCGTCGATTACATCAACGCCCACGGCACCAGCACCCCCCTCGGCGACCTCGCCGAAACCAAGGCGGTGAAGACCAGCTTCGGCCCACACGCCAAGAAGCTCATGCTCAGCTCCACCAAGAGCCAGATGGGCCATTTGCTCGGCGCCAGCGGGGGGGTCGAAGCCGTGGCGACGTCCTTGTCGGTGTACAACAACCTCCTGCCGCCAACGATCAACCTCGAAAATCCGGACCCCGAGTGCGACTTGGATTACGTCCCCCTGAAGGCCCGCGACCATAAAGTGACCTACGCCATGACCAACAGCTTCGGTTTTGGTGGGCATAACGCCTCCCTGCTCCTCAAGAAAATCTAACCCTGGTTAGAGCGTTTGTCACTGCACCGCAGTGGTAGCTGCGATGCCCGCGTCGCCTCGTGCAGTTATACGGATCGTGACTAATCCTCGCGCGAGTTCAGGGCCGCTGAAGCGGCCCTGCCGGCTGGAAAATTGAGACGTGACGCGCACGGATTAATCCCGATCCGTATTACACCATCCGCAAGAGGCGACGCAGGCGTCGCCGCTACAAAGTCGTGGAAATCGCTCCAGCCGCCACGCTCAAGGCCGCACCCGGATCGCCTCAAGTCGTGCTGTTGAATCCACGTCGCTATGACCGATAATCCCCAGGAGGGATTCGCGGAAAGGTGCGCCGTTGGCAGTTCTACAAAACGAACGCAGAGACGCGCCGGCTTCGCCGAACAGCGAGTTGCAGCGCATTCTGCGCCTTCAACTCCCCGTCATCGTCAAGTTGGCCGAGCGAAAGCTGATGCTCAGCGAAGTGATGCGCCTGGGCACTGGCGCCATCATCGAATTTTCCAAGAGCAGCGAAGAGCCGCTTGAATTGCTCATCAACAACAAGGTGATCGGCGTCGGCGAAACCGTCAAAGTCGGCGAGAATTTCGGCCTCCGCATCACACAGATCGGTGACGTCAAGCAGATCATCCAGTCCCTCGGCGTCGCGGACCGGTAGTCATACGGATCGTGAATCCTCGCACGAGTTCAGGGCCGCCGAAGCGGCCCTGCCGGCTAGGAAATTGAGCCCTGACCGCGCACGGATTAATCTCGATCCGTATCAGACGTCTTGAGCGATTCGCAAGCCCATCTCCAACGCCTGCTCCCTCGTGCTCACCCGCCCTTCGAGTTGGGCGTCGTACGTTGCGTCGAGCGCCGCTTTGAACACGCGTCCCGGGACTAATCCGGCGGCGGTCAGGTCGTCGCCGGTGATGAGCGGCGGGGGGGCGACGTCGGTTTCGTCAAAAGCGGCAAACTGCGTTTTCAGCCATCCAATTCGAGATGAAAGACTGAAATCGCTCCGCTCCAGCGCGTCGAGAACCGACCGCGCCTCGGCTGCGTATCTGCCGCTGAGGAACCGCTTCATCCGGGCCACCGACGGCGGTTCGTCGGCCAGAAGGAAAGACAGCGACAACGACGCCGCCATCTGATCCGCTTCCTCATTGCTGATTTTGAGCGCCTTTTGACAAGCCTGCACGGCGCGACCGGCTTCGGCCGGCGTAGTAAGCGCCGCGGCAGAGCGCGCGGCGGTTCCGCTCAATCGATAGCCCAGCACCACGCCGGCGAGCGCAAGCCCGAACGGCACGCTCGTGCCCGGCCCGAGCTGAGGAAAGATCGCCTTTGCAGATCGGTCCTCATCCGGCCGGTCAGACCGCTCGGGTAAGAATCGCAGAATGACTTGCAGTAAGCCGAACTCCCACAAAACCTGCCACGCCGAAACCCGGCCAGGCGGGGTCAGCATCAATCGAAGCTCCTCCGCGATTCGCTCGGGGCTGATGCATTTGAGATGCTCGGCGTGTTGCCGGATTGCGTCCGCCGTTGCCGGGTCGATCGTTAGGCCAAACCGCGCCGCGAAGCGGACCGCCCGGAGCAACCGAAGGTGGTCCTCGGCAAATCGCTCGCCGGGGTTGCCGATCGCACGCAGCGTCCTGCTCTTCAGGTCCGCCTGCCCGCCCACGTAATCGATCACCTTTTGTTCAAGCGGGTCAAAGAACAGTCCGTTGATCGTAAAATCCCGCCGTTTCGCGTCTTCCTCGGCGGTGGTGAAGACGACGCCTTCCGGCCGGCGTCCGTCGACGTAGTCCAGATCGGCCCGAAATGTCGCCACCTCAATCTGACTGTCTCCCTGCCAGACAATAATCACGCCGAACGCGGCTCCCACCGCTTGCGTGCGCGGAAACAACCCGCGAACCCGGGGCGGCGGGGCGTCGGTCGCCACGACGTAGTCTTTCGGCTCCAGCCCCAGCAGCGCGTCCCGAACGCATCCGCCCGCAAAATAGGCGACGTGCCCGGCATCGTGGAGGCGGCGCACGACGGCGATCGCGTCTTCGCGGGCGCCGGGAGGACCAATCGGTTGAGGCGGTGTATCGCTCATGAGGGCCGTGTCGTGCGAAGGTTACGTGTAATTTTGCACCGGAGGAAGCACAAGGGCTACCCTTTTGCCCCTGTCACGGGTAATCTCGCGCCCCGAACCAACCGCTCGAAGGGCGATATCGTATGTTCCGGTTTGGCAAGCGTGAGGAGCCGGCAACCCCCGGCTCCGCTCCCGGCTCCCCGTCCGGCGCCGAAGGCCCGCGCGTCAGCACGAAATTCTGCACCGACACCTTCAGCGGCAAGTACCCCCACGTCGGGCTCTACGACTGCCGCGCCCGCAAGGTGTGGGTCTGCAAGCCGCTGGCAGGCCAGGCCATCCGCACGTCCCACGCCCGGCTCATCACCGGCACCGACAACGCGATCAGCACCGTCTGGAAGGACCGCTTCCTCTGCTACTGGTTCTACACGCCACAAACCGGCGAAGGCTTCATCCACGGCTACCCGATCGACTGGGAAGAAGCCCACCTGCTCGTCCGCATCGACCCCAACTGGGACTACGACCGCCAGCGCATCGTCCCACCGGACTTGGAAGACCACGTCAACGACAACCTCGAGCGCCAGTTCCGCCACGGCGAGCGCGTCCTCGACTTCTTCCGCTCCTCCCGCCTGAAGTACCCCGCCAGCCTCCACTTCATCGGCCAACGGGCCGCCGACTCCCAGTTCTACGTCAAACGGATTGAGCCGGCGGGGTAGGTTGTTGGTGGGCTGCCGCCGCGTTTGCCGCGGCGGGTGGGGCCGACTAATCTTTCCCGCTATGACGAAGAAGGGGACAGCGGGCAAGGGCAAATCCAAGTCCGAACCGGCGCCAGCGCCCACACCGCCGCGTGCCGGCAAACCCTCGGCGCTGCTCGACACCCGCGTCGTCTACTGCGGACTTCGGCGAGCTCAGTCGAGCCGCGACAACCTCGAACAACTCGCTAAGCTGCCCGATGCCTGCGTTGATCTGATCTACATCGATCCGGCTCTGATGAGCGAAGTCGAACTGTCGTTCAACTCGAATCGCAA
>JBKJRK010000144.1:0-2926 GCA_046593135.1 Tepidisphaeraceae bacterium
GTGGACTGGGGGCGTGCGACGCCCGTCAAGACCGAGTTGCGGTCCTGCGCCGACGCCGCCGCCCGGGCCGGCGCCGCCCGGCTCCGCGGAGCGGCCGGGGACGGGCCGACGGCGGCGCGGTCTGCGGCGACGTCCAACGCGTCGCTCAACATCGCCGACGCACGGAGCGTCGTGTTAGACCCGTCAGACGTGGAAGTAGGCTACTGGAACGACGCGGCGACGCCGCCCCAGTTTACGCCCAACCTCGCCCCCTACAACGCCGTCCGCGTGACCGCCCGCCGGCAGCAGGCGCGCGGGACCGCGGTGCCCATGGCATTCGCGTCTAATTTCGGCTTCAGCACGCTCGACGTGAAGGCGACGTCTATTGCCCGGTGTCACCCGCAATTGCCCCGCGGCATCATCGGCCTCGACCACGTGAGCTTTGCCTCCATCGGCGTCGCCGCGACTGTCACCGGCAACGTATACAGCAACGGCAATATTGACGTGGGAATGCCCCTGGGGCTCCTCGTAGGCGTGCAGGGCGACGCCCGGTCTTATGCCGGTCAGACCCGGCGCGGTCTGTTGGCCAGCATCTCAGGCTCGACATCCCAGCTCACCGCTAAGATGGACCCCGCCCCCGTGACGCTCCCGGCCTCGAATGACAACAGTCGGATCGCGTCTTTACTCGACGCCCAGGGAAACCTCACCGCGTTGCTCGGCGTGCGGATTCCCGCCGGCCGGTACGTCGTCAACGACCTCAGCATCCTCGCCGGCATCGCAATTAACGTAGAGGGCCCGGTCGAGTTCTACGTGAAAGACGATTTCAACATCGCGGCGGGGGTCAACCTTCTCGGCTCCACCAGCACGAGCGCGTCCAACTTCAAAGTTTGCGTCATGAAGGGCGGCAGCGTCAATTTCCTCGCCAACCTGCTCACGCCGGTTTACATGGACCTGTACGCGCCGGACGCCGACATCAACATCAACGTTGGCGTCAACCGCTTTACCGGATCGATTGTCGGCCGCTCGCTTAACGTCAACCTGCCGCTGCTCGGGCAGATCGTGTACGACGCAACCCTACCCGCGCCGGATGCCAGTGTCGGAGTGGTTTCAATTGTGCAATAAAGGCGGGCGGCAAGCGTCGGATCGTTCACCATTGGACCCGCCCTACGCTCCGTTCCATCGTGATCCGACCTTTAGAGCAAAGTTCACCTCGGACGTGGCGACACTCTGATCGCCGCTTGCGGTTTCGCAGACCGGAGTGCGCGTTTCGGTCTGCGAAACCGCAAGCGGCTGGTTGGCCGGGCTGACACACGGCAATAGCGGCTAAGGGCGGCGCACTTTGCTCCAAGAGATTTAACCAATTTGCGCCAATGCCAGCGTTTCGCCGAGTTGCTCGAAGAGGGCGGCGCGGAGGTGTTGGTGCGTCGGTGACGTGAGGCGCGGGTCACGGGACAAAATCTCCAGGGCGTCTTCGCGCGCTTGTTGGAGCAGGTCCATTTCACTGGTGATGTCGGCGAGCTTGAACTCGGGCAGGCCGTGCTGGCGGGTGCCGAAAAACTCGCCGGGGCCGCGGAGCTTGAGGTCCATCTCGGCGATTTGGAATCCGTCGTTGGTGTCGGTCAATGCCCTAATGCGCGCCTGGGCGGTTTCGGAACTGGCTTCAGAGATCAGAAGGCAGTGCGAAGCGTGTTCGCCGCGCCCGACCCGGCCGCGGAGCTGGTGGAGCTGGGAGAGGCCGAACCGCTCGGCGTTGTCGATGAGGATGACGGTGGCGTTCGGGACGTCGATGCCCACTTCGATCACCGTCGTTGCGACGAGGACGTCGACTTGGCCGTCGCGGAAACGGGCCATGACGTCCTGCTTATCTTCCGTGCTCATCTGCCCGTGCAACAGGCCGAGCCGGAGTGAGGCAAGGGGGCCTTTGCCGAGGCGTTGGTGCTCGGTGACGACGGACTTGGAATCGTCGACGCCGTTATCGTCTATCTGCGGCAGCACGATGTACGCCTGCCGGCCGGCTTGCACTTCGTTGCGGATGAACGCGTACGCCTCGTCGGCGCGCGACGGGCGAAGCCACTTGGTCCGGACGGGTTGCCGGCCGGGGGGCAGGCTGTCGATCGTCGAGACGTCGAAATCGGCAAAGTAGGAGAGGGCGAGCGTGCGCGGGATCGGGGTCGCGGTCATAACGAGGTAGTGGGGGGCTAGCCCTTTTCCCTTGAGCACCGCGCGCTGGCGGACGCCGAGCTTGTGCTGCTCGTCGACGACGACCAGGCCGAGGTTGGCGAACTCGACGTCTTCCTGAATCAACGCCTGCGTTCCGACGGCCAGGTGGAGCTTGCCGTCGGCAAGGGCCTTCAGGCGGGCGCCGCGGTTCTGTTTCTTCGTGCGGTGGGTGAACAGGTCGATCGAAACATTCGAGTCGCGGAGCAGGTTGGAAAGCGTGAGGAAATGCTGTTCGGCGAGCACTTCGGTTGGCGCGAGAAGAACCGACTGAAGCTTGTTGGCGACGCCGACGAGCATCGCGTACAGCGCGACCACGGTCTTGCCGCTGCCGACGTCGCCCTGGAGCAGGCGGTTCATGGGCATGCCGCTCTTCAGGTCGGCGACGATTTCCCATACCGAAGCCTGCTGGGCGTCGGTCAGCGTGAAAGGAAACCGGCCGCGGATGCGCTCGTCGAGGAGCTTGTCGATCCGCATGACCGGCGCCGTCACCCGCCCGTCGCGCAGGCGCTTGGAGAGGCCCAGCCCGATCTGCATCATCATCAGCTCGTCGTAGATGAGCCGCCGGCGGGCGCGCAGGGCGTCGCGCTGGTCGAGGGGGCGGTGGACTGTGCGAAAAGCGTCGCGGCGCGGGAGCATCGATCGTTTGGCCAGCAGCGGCTCGTCGAACCATTCGTGGACGTGTTCCAACGCCGCGTCGAGGTTTTCGGTGATGAGGGCTTCAACGGCC
>JBKJRK010000541.1:0-2505 GCA_046593135.1 Tepidisphaeraceae bacterium
GAGCGTCGCGCGATGCTCGATTACCCCCGCTGCGGGAAGATGGGCTGGGACATCGGCAGCGGCTCAACCGAGTCGATGTGCAAAGCCCTGACCCGGCGGCTCAAACAACGCGGCATGCGCTGGGACGCGGACAACGCCGAAGCGGTCATGGCGTTGGAAACCCTTGAACAAACCGCCGGCTGGCCCGCGTGGCGTCGATGTCGAGCCGAATCAATCAATTAACGCCTGCCCGGAAGATTGGGCAGACCCGTTTTGCCCCGGCGCATCAGGAACGCAAGGGCGAAATGGCGTGAGACGCGCTGGCGAGCCAACAATTGGCCGGATATGGTGTCATGCCTACTTGGAGGATCTCTGTGATGAAGAACGTGTTGTTTGGCGCTTGGTTGCTCTTGTCTCTCGCCGTGTTCGCGGCGCCCTCGCGTGCGGCCGACAACACGCCGCCCGAGGGGTTTACCTCCTTATTTAACGGCAAAGACCTGGCCGACTGGAAGGGGTTGATGGCCCCCAACCTGGACAACCCTGCCGAGCGGGCGAAGGCGTCGCCGGAGGCGCTCGCCGCGGCCCAGAAGGAAGCCGACGAGAACATGCGTCAGCACTGGTCGGTGCAGGACGGCGCGGTCGTCTTCGACGGCAAGGGCCGGAGTCTTGCAAGCGTCAAGGATTACGGCGATTTCGAGATGTACGTCGACTGGAAGATTCAGCAAGACGGAGACAGCGGGATCTACGTGCGCGGCACGCCCCAGATCCAGATCTGGGACCCCGCCAACAAGGCCGCCGGCGGCGTTGGGTCGGGCGGGCTTTATAACAACAAGAACAACCCATCCACCCCCACCAAGAAAGCCGACAAGCCCGTCGGCGAGTGGAACGCCTTCTGGATCAAGGTGGTCGGCGATAAAGTTTGGGTAAAGCTCAACGGCGAGATCGTCGTTGACGGCATCGTCCTGGAAAACTACTGGGAACGGGACAAGCCCCTTAGTCCCACCGGCCAGATCGAGCTGCAAAACCACAGCAATCCGTTGTACTTCAAGAACATCTACATCAAAGAACTTCCCCCACAAAAGTAGCGGCTGATCCGCAGATCGCCCTGCGGTCGGCTCATAGGACCCATCAATCGCGGTCGTGATTTCGTTATCGCGCAAGGCCCAAGTGCGATAAAAACGGGACGTGGTCACATGCGGCGGCGGATCAACCTCAAGACCGTCACGCGGACCAAAAGGCTATCGCGAATACAACCACTTCGGGAAGAAGAAACTGGGGCAGTTCTTCCACTCGCGGGACGTCAGCCACTTCAAAAATAGCAGAACTCCGCGCGCGACCGGTCGCCCGCCATCAACCCGCCCGCCGCACATTGTTGTCGGGTGCCTGCCTCGTCACGGCATCCATTATCGGTGTCGGAACACATGGCCAATCCCGTCGCCATGCGCGGCCTAACGGCGACGCGCTTTCAACAACATGAAAACGGCGTGCCGGGTGCGACTGAACCGCGTCCGTCCGGAAACTGTCAGACGTCGCACCACCGGTAAATTCGGCAAGGTTGAGTTAATCCAACCGAACGTTCCATCCGACTTAGTTTGCGGCGGCGTAGAGCGGTGCGGCAGCTTCGCGGAGACATCGATGGCTGAACTGGACGAGCTGGTTACAGAGTTTCTTGTCGAGAGCGGGGAAAACCTCGATCGACTCGACCAGGATTTCCTTGCGCTGGAAAAGGATCCCGCCGCCGTTGAGCGACTGGCGAGCATCTTTCGGACGATTCACACGATCAAGGGCACCTGCGGGTTTCTCGGGTTTGGAAAACTCGAATCCGTCACGCACGTCGGCGAAAGCCTGCTGAGCAAGCTCCGTGACGGCGAGCTGAAGATTACGAGCGAGATCATTACGGCCCTGTTGACGCTGGTCGACGCCGTTCGGGAAATCCTGAACAACATCGGGAGTGGCGCGGGCGAAGGCAACGGGGATTACACGGCGATCATCGCCACCCTCACGCGGCTGAAGGACGGCGGCAACGCGAACGCCCCGGCGGCGGCCGCTGCCGCGCCGGCGGCTCCGGTCGTTACAGAAGCGACGCTCGCGGCGGCCCTCGCGCAGGCCGAAGAAGCCGCGGAGGACGCCGCGCATCCCGAGCTTGCGGTAACCGCGATCGAAACAATCAAGCCGGCCGACCCCTCGCCGGCCTCGGCCGCGGCGTCAAACACGGGTGGGGGGATTCGGGTCGACGTCGCCCTGCTCGACAGGCTGATGAATCTCGTCGGCGAGCTCGTTCTCGCCCGCAACCAGATCCTCCAGTTCACCGCGACGACCGAAAACGCCACCCTCACCAGTTCGACCCAGCGCCTCAACCTCATCACGACCGAGTTGCAGGAAGGCGTCATGAAGACGCGCATGCAGCCGATCGGGAACATCTGGTCTAAGTTCCCGCGCATCGTGCGCGACCTCTCGCAGATGTGCGGCAAGAAAATCCGCGTCGAGATGGAAGGCCGCGAGACGGAGCTCGACAAGACCATCATC
>JBKJRK010000562.1:0-4714 GCA_046593135.1 Tepidisphaeraceae bacterium
CACACAGATCATGGCCCTCCGCGCGGCGCGCGACGCGGGAATCAAGGTCGAGAAGGAAGTGATCGACAACTCCATCAAGTACGTCCGTAAGTGCCAGAACCCCGACGGCGGTTTCAGCTACATGGCGGCGCAGGGCGGCGGGGGGGGGAGCGGGTTCCCACGCTCGGCGGCGGGCGTGGCGGCGCTGTACTACGCCGGCGTCTTCGAAGGCGACGACCTCGAGCGCGGCCTCAAATATGTCAAGCAGTTCCAGCCCCGCACCGGCACGCCGCAACAGAACGAAGGCCACTACTATTACGGCAACTACTACGCCGTCCAAGCGATGTTTCTCGCCGGCGGCGATTACTGGGCCGAATGGTATCCCGCCATCCGCGACGAACTGTGCGACCGTCAAAACGACAACGGCGCCTGGGACGGCGACTTCAGCCAGGAATACGCCACCAGCATGGCATTGATTGTTCTCCAGATGCCCAACCGCTACCTGCCGGTGTATTCGGGGAAAGGGCCGGGAAGTTGAGGGGAAAGCTGAATGCTAAATGCTGAATTCTGAATGAATTGCAGACGAGTGGTCACAATGAAAATGTCCAGACTCTTTTTCCTCCTCCTATTCAGCATTCAGCATGCAGCACTCAGCATTTCCGCTTTTGCCCAAGACTGGATCCTCAGCACCGCCGATTTCCGAACCGAGCCTGTTGCCCTGCAGTCCATCGACGGCAAGGGTGTTCACGTCATTCCCGCAGGCCAGACCACGCCGCGTGTCGTGCCGCCGGAGTCATTCCTGCAACTAGACCGCGACGGCGTTGCTCCGGTGGAGAAGCCGGCGAAGTTCATGCTGCATCTCGTCACCGGCGACCGCGTGGGCGGGGAGCCGGTGAAAATTGAAAATGATCGACTTTCCTGGCGCAACGTCTCTGTCGGCGAGCTGACGATCCCGCTGTCTCAGGCGCTGGCGATCACGACGCGAGGGGAATCGCCTGACGCGGGGAAGCGTACCGAGGACGTGGTGGTGCTGGCCAACGGCGACACGGTACGCGGCATCGTGACGGCGGTGTCGCTGGGCGAGGTGCAGGTGAAGGGCGGCGCGGCAGGAGATCTCCCGGTGGCGGTGCCGCTGGACGCGGTGGCGTCTATGTCCTTCGCCGGTTCCGGAGGAACCGCCACGAACGCCGCGGCGCAACAGGCGCGCGCTTACCGCGTGCGTCTCAACGACGGTTCGTCCGTCGTCGCCACGACCCTTAAGTTGTCGGAAAACAAACTAAACGTGACAATCGGCGGCGATCCGCGTCCGCTCGAGCTTTCCAGCGTCGCCGGCATCGAACAGGTGAACGGGCCCGTCAGTTGGCTCACGTCGCGACGGCCGAGCCAGGAAGCGCAGACGCCTTTTATTGGAAGCACGGCGGGTGCGCCGGGCGGGCAAGTGACTTGGGCTTCCCGTGCGGACACCGACGTGGCGGGGCAGGCGTTCCTGGTCGGCGGCAAGATATTCCAGCGCGGGATCGGCGTTCACTCCTATTCCCGCCTCGCCTACCCGCTCGACGGCTCGTACAAAGCCTTCCGCACCCGATACGGAATCAACGACAGCCTCGTCCGTGCCGACGTGACGGTGCGCCTCCTGCTCGACGGCAAAGTCGTCCACGAATCGAAAAATGTAAAGGCGGGAACGCTCTCGCCGGTTGTCGTCATCGAAT
This sequence comes from Tepidisphaeraceae bacterium, assembly GCA_046593135.1. Classification (GTDB taxonomy): domain Bacteria; phylum Planctomycetota; class Phycisphaerae; order Tepidisphaerales; family Tepidisphaeraceae; genus JBKJRK01. The sequence goes on from JBKJRK010000562.1 coordinate 1,689, forward strand.
TAGCCGGTGCGAAGGAATTGGTTTTGGAAGTCGATTACGGCGAGGGGATTGATGTGGAAGACCGGCTCAATTGGATCGAGCCAGCCCTGTTACGCGAACTGCCGAAGGTGGAACGACCGGCGACTGTTCCGGCTACCGCGCCGGCGGCGCCGATAAAGGCCCCTGCCCCGGTAGTACCCTTGTAACTGGAAGGTAATACGGATCGGGATTAATCCGTGCGCGTCACGTCTCAATTTCCACTGGTCACTGGCAAGGCCGCTTCAGCGGCCCTGAACTCGCGCGAGGATTAATCCCCATCCGTATAAGGAAGAACGGAAGCTACCGGCTTCACTGCCGCCCCCGAAGCCGGCGCAATAAAAGAGGGACCGGTGCTCGCCGTAACACCGGTCCCCAAACAGCCTGCCCGACCATAACGGTCGGAGACCCACAGGCTGTATTAGTTATCGGTCGGTTACCCACCCTTCGTTAATAATTCTTGCCCATTGTCGGTTTCGTCTTATTCGCCGGTCACGGTCAGTCGGAAAGTTTGCTGCACGATCGTCTGATTGACCTTCCCATACTCGTCGTCGCCGCCGACGTGGCCGACGACGAGGATGCGGCCGTCCTTCAACTGCGTCGCGCGCGGGTAGTACGGGCTGCCGGGGAGTTCGAGGCGGGTCCAGGTGTGCAGGTCGGGGTTCGTCTGCCAGACCCCGTCGGTGCCGATGTGCAGGATCGAACCCTCGCGCGTCTTGAGCAACTCGGGGAACCCGCTGTGCGGCATCGGCACCGCGGTGCAGGGGCCGATTTCCCAGCCGTCGCCCTTGCGGCGGAAGATATTCTGAAGGCGATTGGAGTCAATGTATTTGTCGCCGTCGTAATGCTCGGCGCGGTGCATGAAGAGCAGGTCGCCCCCGTCCTTCCCGCCGTCGAGTTCGACAAAATCGCTTTCTTCACACAGCCCGACTTCGGCCGGCATTGTCCAGAGGTGCGACCACGTCTTGCCGGCGTCGCGCGACTCGAAGACCTCTTTCAACAGGAACTTCGCGGTCTTCGCGTCGGCCTGCTTGACAGTCCCCGCAACGAGCACGAGCCGGCCGTCGCGCAAGGGGTGAATCTGTGTCGGGTAAACCTTGTAGATTTCAGGGTCGCGAAGATGGATTGGCGCCGACCACGTTTGACCTTCATCCGTCGAGCGTTGGATGTAACCGCTCTTCTCCTTCGGGCTCGGCCACAGGCCGGTCACTAGCGTGCCGTCCGGCAACGCCGCCAGTCCGTGTCCGCAGAAACTCGAACTGCCCGGCGCGGCGTAGATCTTGTTCCCGTCCGAGGCCGCACTGGTGCGCGCCGGGACTTCGCGGATCGCCGTCCACGTGGCCGCCTCGTCAGCGCTGCCGAGGATGACGGTCACATTCTTCCGCTTCGTCCAATCCTCGACCGGCCCAGTGACCTGCTGGAACGCCACCCGCAACTTGTCCTGCGGTGTCCGCCACAGCGAGCACCACGCGGTGTAGCCCGGCGTTTCGGGAGAGTGGTAGATCGCCTGCGTCGTAAATTCGCTTGCCTTCACCCGCGTCAGGATTTCAGCCCGCGCAGCGTTCGCGTGGGTCGCGAACAAAAATGCGACAAGCACCTTGGGAACTGATTTCACACAAGCATGTTTAAGTCGGATCATAGTTTTGGCTAAATAGATGACTGTGATTCGGAAACGACTAAAAGAGCCGCGATTGTCAGGGAGCGGTTTCCTAAAGAGAACCATGACCGCTCTGACGGTCGCGGCTCCATGATCGTCTCACAATCCCGCGCTTCTATTTAGTCCAGATAAACTCTGTTCCGTGAGACTGACGAGCAGGCGTATCCCGCCGTCGATCCCCACTGGCGCTGTCTTGATCTTCTCGAAGGCAGAAGCTCCTTGAGATGCCCCAGAATGCGGGAGAAACTTGACCGATTCGGCCAGCGGACCCGGCCGTAAAATAACGGTGAGACACATTCCTAACGACCATCCTTTACCCAGGCCACTGCTCCCCGCCCCTTCGCTACGCTAAGCGGCGGGGAAGCAGCGGCGTCACACATCACATCATCTGCTACGATGGATGGTAACGTACGAACGGTGGGATCGGCAATCGAGAGGGCCGGGAGTCCATTGACCCCTTGTTCCATGTTCCCGATTCTTCGCCCGTTTGAACCCGGGTCGCAGAGAAGGCTCACGACCCTCCGTCAACATCGAGACGCCAGATGCCGTCTTCGTAACACAGTTGGGGTATTAACGCGCCACGGGGAATGAAACCCCAGTAGCCAGGGCTCGGAACTTTGCCCAAGACGGCTAAACGGTCGTCTGTAACCCAGCGCCAGTTGAATTGGGAGCCACCCGGGATGTAGCCTAATCTTAGCGGCGCGACCCCTGACCCAGGGCTCCAATTTCCGTAATAGTCCGTGTGCACTTGTGTAGTCATGTAGGTGCCAACTTCTACGGGGCGGTACATCGGTACCGACTCCCCTGCGGGCACGTAGTCATTCACGCAATAAGCGTACCATTGAAGTAGGTACTGTCGTGCTCCCAATCCTGTGGCAACGCTATACAGGCTAGATGAGCATGCGTACGTTTGGCTGTCCACCGACGAAAACTGGGTAATATCAACCCAACCGCACTTTCCGGCCCATCCGTGGGCCCGCCCCCATCGCCAGTTGCCGTTAGCATTATCCGTATTATACGTGAAATGCTCACCCGGATTGCCGCCGACCTGCCAGCCTTCGCCGAATAACGTGCCGATCTGGAAACCGTCACGCGCCGAACCTACATAAGCTTTGACTCCGGGGTTTACTTTTTTTCTAAACCATGTCCCTGCCGATACGCTGGACGCCCATGTAATAGACGCGGCTAACGCTGCAATGACCAATGTTCTGCGCATACTGTACTCCTTGCGGGCGATAGGCCTGCAAAAGAAATTGAATTACGACGAACAAAGACGACAATTTAAAAGAAGTGAATCGAGGTTATTTAAATGTTCTGGAGGACCGTCAGTTAGCCATTATGTTCCTCCTTTCGC
>JBKJRK010000613.1:0-5583 GCA_046593135.1 Tepidisphaeraceae bacterium
GTTCGCCGGCGAGACGCTCACGCTCGGCGGCAAGGAAGTCGTCGCGACCGAATACCTTGACGCGCTCCGTGCCGCCGGGACGACGACAACCGCTCCCGCCGCCACCGGGCCGTACCGCGCGACCGGTTCCCTCGAACTCCCGGGCGACGACAAGCCCGCCTGGCAGATCAAGATGATGGACGAGGCGCTCACCCGCCGTTTCAACCAGGCCTTGAACAACAACAACTGGGGCTCGCAGTGGAGCAGCCTGCGGACAATGGTCCCGGCGTCGACCACCGACGGCGAGCGCGTTTACGTGAACTGGCTCGGCATCGTCTTCGCCGCCGACGCCAAGACCGGCAAGATGCTCTGGCGGAACCGCAAGTTCTCCGAACTGGGCGACAAGTTCCAGAACTTCGTCAACTCGATGTCGGACACCGACTGCTATTCGACGACCGTCATCGGCGATCGGCTGTTCGTCACCGGGATCAACCTCGACAGGATCAACAACTCGCAGGAGCCGGTCCGGCTGGTGTCCATGGGGTCGGCCGACGGGAAAGTGAAATGGTCGAGCAGCACGGGTGCTCTCTCAAATTGGAGCTTTGTCGGCTTGCCCGTGGCGGCAGGCCAAGGCGTCATTTACGCGACGGCAAGGCCGACCAACGGGACAGACGTTTCGCTGCTAGCGATCGGGCTTGAAAAAGGAGACCTGCTTTGGCAAGTGCTTCTCGGCACCGCACAAGCCGGGACAACCTCCCGGGGCGAGACTGACATGCCACGGCCGGTCATTCTCCCCGGCAGCGGCGCGGTGTACGTCGTGACGAACAACGGCGCGGTGGTCGCCGTCGACACCGCCGCCCGGCGGTTGCAGTGGGCGTTCACGTACGACGCGCCGCCGATTTCGACCCAGCAGATGTGGTGGAATCGCCAGTCCGCGGTGAATAAACCCAAGATGTACGGCGCCGGCGTCGTCGAAAGCTCGACGCTGTACCTGAAAGAAGAGGACGGCGACAGCTTGTACGCGATTGACCTGACCGGGCCGTCGCTCCTCTGGCGGCGGCCGCTCGACCGGGAGAATTCGATCCTGCCGCTCGCCGGCGGGCGGTTGCTGAGCGTCGGGCAGGACCTCGGGGCGATCGACGGAAAGAGCCGGTCGCTGGCGTGGAGCGCCACGTTGCCGGCGCTCATCGGCCGCGTAACGCCACTGGTGAGCGGCCGGCGGGTGCTGGCGTTCTCGCCGCGCGGGATTTACGAGGTCGACGCCGCCGACGGCGACACCGTCCGAATCTTGCGCGGCGCCGACCGCGATTCGTTCGGCGGCAGCCTCCATGCCGCACCGGGCCGGCTGGTCTGTGTCTCAAACCTTGCCGTGACGGCGTACCCGGTGGTGGAAAAGTAAGGCTGAAGGATGAAGGCTGAAGAATGAAAACGAAGGCAACTGGCGGAAGGCATGCCGAAGTAAATGAAAGCTGATTCATCCTTCCGCCTTCATCCTCCGGCCTTGGATTCAGGAGCGCTTCGCATGAACGTGATCACGCATCGATCGTCGCGGGGGGGGTTACTGTTGGCCGGGCTGCTGCTGGCGCTGGTCGGGGCGGTGGGGGAAGCGGCGGCGCAAGAAGTCGTGCCGGGCGGGGGAGGCGGCATTAGCGTCGCGGGAAGCGGCGAGGTCAAAGGCAAGCCGACGGTCGTCGAATCCACCGCTACCGTTTCCGGCGACGCGGAGCTGGCGGCTGACGCGACCGTGAAGTACCGCGACGCGCGCCGACGGGCCGTCGAAGCGCTGGGCGGGCTAAAGCTCGAAGGGCTGAAGATCGAGCCCGGCGGGTTCGCGGTGAACCAGAGCGTCGATTCCGCCCAGGCCCAGGCCGTCATGCAGGGAAACGCCGCCCCCGGCGGAAAGCAACGCATCGCCGTCACGGAGCAACTTAAGATTACGATCATCGGGCTGGACAAACTGAAAGAGGACGAGCTGATGGACACCGTCCTGAAGGTTCTCGACACCGGACGCGACGCCGGCCTTGTCATCGGAAGACCCTCGCCGCGCAATTACTACGAGATGCAGGCGTACTACAACAGTGGCGGCGGGGGGACGGGGAACCTCGTCAACTTCAAGCTCACCGACACCGAGGCGCTCCGAGAGCAGTCGTACAAAGCCGCCATGGAAGACGCGCGAAAAAAGGCCGAGCGCCTCGCGGCGCTGGCCGGAGTGAAGCTCGGGCGGGTCGTCTCCATCAAGGAAGCCGTCTCCGTGGGCGGCAACAATCCCCAGAACGCCGTCATGGCCGCGTACGGTGTGCTCTCGCCGACGGAAACCAACGAAATCAGCACCGGCGTGTTCAAGGAAGTTTCCGTGAAGGTGAATCTGGCGGTGCAGTTCGAGATTGCGAAGTAGAGATACGTGGAAGCCACAGAGGCGCAGAGGCACGGAGGCCAATTCGCTTTCGGTTGTAATTTTGGAACGTTTGTCTCGAGGGGCGACGCAGGCGTCGCGGCTACAGAGGCGGATAGGATTGTCCACGCTCAACTTCTTCCTGCGATGTGGCAGGCGAAATTCTGGTTGACCTCTGTGCCTCCGTGTCTCTGTGGCTCTGTGTTTTGTGTGGCTCCGCATCAATGTGAGGACGGCGTATGATGCGATCACCGCTAATACTTCTACTGCTGACCGTCGCGACGCTAGTGCGCGTCGCCACGCCCGCCGGCGCCGAGGAGCTGTACCCCAAGCACGTCAACGCCAAAGTTCAGACGACCGTCGTTAAAGGCCTCGACTACCTCGCCAAGACCCAGGGCCAGGACGGCAACTGGCCCAACGGCCCGGATAACGTGGCGTATCCGGTGACGATGTCTGCTTTAGGCGGCATGGCGTTTCTGGCCAACGGCAACACGACGAGCCGGGGGCCGTATGCGGAAAATGTTCACCGCGTCGTGCAGTATTTGATCGAGCAATCCAAACCCAGCGGCCTGATCACGGGCGGCGGGCAGGAGTCGGGCCGGCCGATGTACGGGCACGGCTTCGCGCTCATGTTCCTCGCCTCGGCGTACGGAATGGAAACCGACCCGAAGCTGCGCGAGTCGATGCGAAAGGTAATCGTCGGCGGCATCGACCTGACCGCACGCGGGCAGAGCAGCATCGGCGGTTGGACGTACATCCCCGGACAGGGCGACGAGGGGTCCGTCACCGTCACCCAGATTCAAGCCCTTCGCGCCTGCCACAACGCCGGGTTCACCGTGCCGAAGGGCGTGATCGAAGAATCCGTCCGCTACCTCGAGCGGTGCAAGGCGCCGGGCGGCGGGATCGTCTACTCCTTCAACTCCGGCGGCGGGGCGCGGCTCGCCATCTCCTGCGCCGCCATCGCCACGCTCTACAACGCCGGGGACTACGACTCCAAGCTCGCCGAAGACACGATGGAATACGTCTGGAACGAGTTCAAAGACAAGGTCGGCGACTGGGACAGCTCGTTCGGCCACGGCTTCTACGCCCACCTGTACGCCTCGCAGGCGTTTTACCAGGCCGGCGACGAATACTGGGACAACTACTTCCCGCGCACCCGCGACTCGTTGCTGAGCCGCCAAAGCGCCGACGGCTCCTGGCAAGGCGACGGCATCGGCGCCACGTACGGCACCGCCATCGCACTGACGATCCTGCAACTGCCGTATAAGTTTTTGCCTGTTTATCAGAGGTGAGGAAGAAGTGGTCGGTGGCCGGTGGTCAGCAGCCGGTGAAAATTCGGATTCGACGTTTTACGGGTCACTGGCCACCGACCACCGGCCACTGACCGAAGGAACTCCACATGTCAAAACACCACGACCACGCCAACGGCGACCTGGCCAGCCTCGACAAGCTCCGGGCGGCGCGCGACCGAATCCGGCAGCAGATGGCGGCGACCATCGTCGGGCAGGACGAAGTGGTCGAGCAGTTGCTCGTCTGCCTGTTCGCCCGCGGGCACTGCATCCTCGAAGGCGTGCCGGGCCTCGCTAAAACGCTGATGATCCGCACGCTCGCGGGGTGCCTGTCGCTGAAGTTCAACCGCATTCAGTTTACGCCCGACCTCATGCCGAGCGACATCACCGGCACCGACGTGATGTACGAAGACCGCGCGACCGGCGACCGCACGTTCAAGTTTCTTCACGGGCCGATCTTCGCCAATGTGCTTCTCGCGGATGAAATCAACCGCACGCCGCCGAAAACGCAGGCCGCGTTGCTGGAAGGCATGGCCGAGCGCCAAGTGTCGGCGGGCGGGAAGCGGTACGAGCTGCCCGACCCGTTTTTCGTGCTCGCGACGCAGAACCCGATCGAGCAGGAAGGCACCTACCCGCTTCCCGAAGCGCAGCTCGACCGGTTCCTCATGAAAGTGTTCGTCAACTACCCCGACGAGCAGGAAGAGCGGAAGATTTATCGCCTGACCGCCGTCGACGACGCGGCTCAGCCGGAGCCGATGTTGACCGGCGACGAGATGCTGCATTTGCAGGCGATCGTGCGAAAAGTCCCGGTGAGTGATTTGATCGTCGACTACGTTGCGTCGCTCGTCCGCTCGACGCGCCCGAAAGAGGGGGCGGCTCCGCAGTTCATTAAGGACTGGGTGCTCTGGGGCGTCGGCCCCCGCGGCGGACAGTCGCTCATCGCCGCCGCCCAGGCCCGCGCCGCCCTCGACGGCCGGCCGCAGGTCGAGGTCGAAGACATCAACGCCGTCTCGACGCCGGTCCTGCGCCACCGCATGGTCCTGAACTACAACGCCGAGAGCCAGGGCCAGACGCCGGAAACAGTGATTCAACGGCTCGTGAAAGAAACGCCGCTGTATCCCGGCGCGAAGGAAACGAGCGAGCGCGTGGAGCGGCTGCTGAAAACGTAAGGGTGAAACTCTGAATGATGAACGATGAAAGCATTTTCATCATTCATCAGTCAGAGTTCAGTTTTATGCCCGAATCCAATCGCTATCTCGATCCCGACGTCCTGTCCAGGATTCATAACCTGGGGCTGCGGGCGCAGCGCGTCGTAGAAGGCACGATTTCCGGTCTTCACCGCAGTCCGCTGCACGGGCTGAGCGTCGAGTTCGCGTCGTACCGTGAGTACGCACCCGGCGACGACCTCCGCCGGCTCGACTGGCGGGCGTACGCGCGGAGCAATCGGCACTTCGTCAAGCAGTACGAGGAAGAGAGCAACCTCCGCGCGACCGTATTGCTCGACGCCAGCGCGTCGATGAAATACGGCGACCGCGCGCTGTCGAAGTTCGAGTACGCCGCCACGCTGGCGGCGTCGCTGGCGAGCCTGTGCGTGCAGCAGCGCGACGCGGTGGCCCTCGGCGTGTTCGACGCGTCGGAGCGTATTTTTCTCCGGCCCGCCGCCACGCAGGCGCAGCTGGCGAAGATTCTCGACGTGCTCGACCGCGCCCAGCCCGAGCGCGAGAGCGACCTCGGCGGGGTCATGTCGCTGGTGTGCGACAAGATCAAGAAACGCGGCCTCGTGATCGTCATTTCCGACCTGCTGGTCGACCTCGACAGCTTCTACAAAAGCCTCGGCCGGCTCCGGCACAACGGTCACGAAGTGCTCGTGTTCCAGATCCTCGACGACGACGAGATCGAGCTGCCGTTCAAGGATTCCGTGCT
>JBKJRK010000648.1:0-8096 GCA_046593135.1 Tepidisphaeraceae bacterium
GCCGACGCAGGCGAACAACTCACGCGACAACTGCTCGAACGACAACACCCGCGCCCGGCAGAACGCCCCGACGTGGGTGGCGAGCGTCCGTTCCGCGGTAAACGTAGCCTGTTTCGGAAGAATCCAATAAACCGGCGGGCCGAGGGGCCGGGCGCGCAGGGCGGCGGCAATGTCGGTCAGACACCGATGCGTTTTCCCGCTTCCCGCGCGACCGATGACGAATTGGACTGCCATGCTCCTCCGCGGCGTCTCGGATTGCCTGGATCGTACAGGTTCCTAACAGGAGGATAAGGGTTCGGGAAGTGCCGGACAACCGCATCACTGCAGTTCGAGAGCCGGATGCGTTGAGGGCAATGAGCTAGGCATCGACGACGGGGAGGGGCTCGCCGGTGCGGTCGGCGCCTTACCAATCGGCAACGCGCTCCATGCGACAACGATCAGGATCACGACGCCGACACACAGCTTGGCCAGGATGCCGAGCAGCGTGCCTTTCGCGGCCCCGAAGCCGACGCGGGTGGAGTGGGCGAAGTTGTTGTGGACCGTGAGCTGGGCGAGGGTTGCCCCGGCGAACGCGCCGATGCACACGCCGGCGATGGTCCCGATGATCGGGACGGGGATGGAGAGCAGCACCCCGCCGACGACGCCGCCGATCGTCCCGAACAGCATGGCCCGGCCGCTGCCGCCGGCTTTTTTCGCCCCGCCGGCGCCGGCGAGGAATTCGAGCAGTTCTCCCGCGACGCACAAACTCAGTACAAGGACCATGCCACGCGGCCACAGGTAATGCTCCGGCGTCACCAGCGCGTAAAGCCCCGCCGCCGCGGCCATCAGCCAGAGCCCGGGGAGACTCATCGTCTGAATCCCGAGTCCGCAGACGAGCAGGGCGAGTAGAAGAAAGTAGTAAAGCCAGTCCATTGGGCTCAAGTATACGCTCTTCCCGTCGCAGGAGCTTCAACTCACTTACGATTGCCCGCTCGTGTTAGGAGGAGGCGCGGGCGCACGCCCGTGTCGGTCGCACTCACCGCCTATAATCCCCGCCTATGCCGGGCGAAGTCCCCACCTTTCGCAGTCATCTGACGTTGCTCCTGTGTGTACTGCTCCACGCGTTCACCCACGCGTACGGCACGATCCTCGTCCCGCTCTACCTGCCGATGCGCGACGACCTTCACCTCTGGGGCGTGGGTGCGGCGTCGCTTGTCGTCACGGTCTACGGCTTGGTCTACTGTATCGCGAGCTACCCGGCGGGCGTGCTCGCGGACCGCGCGAATCGGAGGGTTTTGCTCGGCGTCGGGTTGATGGTCAACGCGCTCGCAATCCTGCTCATGGGCCTGACGCGGCGATACGAAGTGCTCATCGCCCTGGCAGTGCTCGGCGGGCTCGCGGGCACGCTGTTTCATCCGTCCGCCAACGCGCTCGCCACCGCCCACTACCCGAAGTCGCCGGGCATGGCCGTCGGCATTCTCAGCATCGGCGCGGCCATCGGGTTCTTCGCCGGTCCGCGCTTCTCCGGCTGGCGCGCCGACGCCGCCGGCTGGCAAGCGCCGCTCTTCGAAGCCGGGCTGATCGGCATCGGGTTCGGGGTCGTTTTCCTTCTCGTCGCCAAGGAAGCGCACAAGCGAGGCGCGGCGGATGAAGGCAGAACGACGATGTCCGGAGGCGGGCAGCGGAAGCAGAGAGCGACGCCGGTCCCGGATTCATCCTTCGACCTTTATCCCTCCGGCTCCGCCGCCCACGTGCCGATGGGCGCGTCTCTCCGCTGGCGCGTCGTCGCAGTTGCGATAGCGCTCTGTGGCCGGGATTTCGCGGGGATCGCGACGCTGTCGCTGGCCAGCATCTACCTCCAGAAAGCACGCGGGTTGAGCGTCGCGCAAACGGGACTGATCGTCGGGTCGATGATGCTGATCGCCGTCGTCGTCAATCCGGTGGCGGTGTACTTAAGCCCGGGACGCCGAAGACTGCCAGTGCTCTTCGGTGCACTGGTCGGCGGGGGGCTAGTCGTGGCGGCGGTGCCTTGGGTCAGAGTGGAATACGTGTTCTTGGTGCTGTGCGTCTTTCAAGCCTTTAACCTCGGCAGCTACGCGGTAAGCGAAGCGGCGATGCTCGAGCGCGTCGCCCCGGCGGTGCGCGGGCGCGTCATCGGCATTTTCCTCACCATTGCCGGCACCGTCGGCTCGGCCAGCCCGTGGGTCATGGGCGCGTGGACCGACGCGATGAAGTCCCGGGCGAGCGACCCGCGGTCTTACGCACTCCCTTTCGGCGTGCTCGGGCTGCTCCACCTGCTTGCGTCAAGTTCTGTGTTCGTCATCCGCCTGCTCGGGGACGCGCCGGTTGGTCAATCGGTCGAACCGATCACGGAAATCACCCCGGCGACGCTTGAAGTGGTGGGGTGAGGTTCGGCGGCGCGACTTCGAGGTCGACGTCGTTCCCGCGAACCCACCCGTGGATCGTCCCGAAGCGGTCCTCATTGATTCCGTAGAGGATTGTGAAGTGAGTCGGGTCGTTCGGGTCGATTGACCCGACGAAGACGCGGGCGTGAACGTATCGTGGCAGGCGAACGGGCTTGCGAACGTCGACAAGTTGTTTCGGAACGTTCCACGCGCCTTCGCGAGCGAAGACGCGAATGTGGACTTCCGGGTCGGGCTGGCCCCACGTCGTCCCGAACCGTGTCGGGTTCGGCAGGATGTCGACGGCGACCAGCACCCGCCGCCCGCCGGGCATTTGCCGGCCGCCCAGGAACGCGGTGCCGTCGGACTTAAAGCCGGGCGGCGACAGGACCGCATAAAATCGCTTCCACATTTCGGGCACGTAGATCGCGTCGCGCACTCTGACCCAACCGGGCGGACCGTCGCGCATTTCCCAGACGACCATACTCGCCGCCGCCTCGTGGTCGTTGCAGCGGCCGTACCAGTATTCCAGCGTGGCCCGGTCCCAAAGTGGCGGACCCCACCAGTAGGACGAGCCGAGAACAAAAAGCAAAATGACCGGGACCCGGACCCGGCGGAGCCACCAGCGCCACCGCGGTATCGGCGGGGCGTAGCTGATTAGCGTGGAAGGCTCGGCCGACATGCTGCTCGCTTCTACGACACGGGCACTCAGTGTGAGACTCGGCTCACGAGTTGATCTACGGGCAACGTTGTCTGTCCGCCGGTGGCGAGGTCCTTCAGCACCACCGTGCCCGTCGTCAGCTCGTTCTCGCCGACCACCACACAGTACGCCGCCTTTTCGCGGTCGGCGACTTTGAACTGGGCCTTGACGCTACGGCCGGACACGTCCATGTCACAGGCGACGCCCGCGGCGCGGAGGTCGCGCATCAAGGTCCAATTGAACGCGCGGGCGGCGTCGCCGTGGGAGACGAGCCAGACGAACTTCGGCTGATTGTTCGGCAACTGAACGCCCTGGGCTTCCAGCGCGAGCAGGAGGCGTTCGATGCCCGAGCCAAAACCGACACCCGGCGTAGGCCGGCCGCCGAGCTGCTCGACGAGGTTGTCGTACCGCCCGCCGCCCCCGAGGGCGTTCTGGGCGCCGAGCCCGCCGGCGGTGACTTCCCACAGAGTATCAGTGTAGTAGTCGAACCCGCGCACGAGGCTCGCGGCGACGCGGTAAGGAACGTTGGCTTCGGCCAGCAGTTTCTGAACGCGCTCGAAGTGGGCGCGAGACTTCTCCGACAAACTTTCGGCCGCCGGTGGCGCGCCTTCACAAGCGGCTTTGTCGCGCGGGTCTTTGCTGTCGAGGATGCGGAGCGGGTTCTCAGTCAGGCGGCGCTGAGAATCTTCGCTCAGCGTACCCGCCTTGGGCTGAAGGAACTTGACCAGAATCTCGCGGTATCGCTGCTTGCTCTCGACGTCGCCGAGGCTGTTGACCTGAAGCTCAAGGTCTTTCACGCCGCACCGGCGGTAGAAATCCATCTGGAGCTGGATGCACTCGATGTCCTGCTCCGGCTCGGCGACGCCGAAGGCCTCGACGCCGAACTGGTGGTGCTGGCGCAGGCGGCCCTTCTGCGGGCGCTCGTAGCGGAAGTTGGCGCCAATGTAGAAGACCTTCGTGCGGGCGCCCTGGTCGTTGAGCAGCCCGGCCTCGATGACCGAGCGCACGACGCCGGCGGTGCCCTCGGGGCGGAGGGTCATGGAGTCGCCGCCGCGGTCGTCGAAGGTGAACGTTTCCTTGCGGACGATGTCCGACCCTTCGCCTACCCCGCGGTGAAACAGCGCGGTGTGTTCCAGCACCGGCGTGCGAATCTCGCCGAAGTGGTAAACGCCCGAGATTTCCCGGGCGATTCGCTCCACCGCCTGCCACTTCCAACTGTCGTCAGGGAGGACGTCTTCAAAACCCTTCGGCGCGTTGATCTTCGACATGGCGAATAGCCCCGGGGGCGAGCGAATAGCCCCGGAGGGGCGAAAGAATGTAGCCCACGGCGCGAGCCGTGGGACGCAGGGCCGGCCAAACTATCGAGCCCCGCAGGGGCGTAAGAGACGTTTCCACCCGAATACGTCTTACGCCCCTACGGGGCTATGTATATTGCATTTGTAGTAACCTCACGGCTTATGCCGTGGGCTACATTCTGCCGCCGCTCCGCGGCTTGGCGAATGCGGCGTCTCGTGGCTACGTTGACGATTGCGCCGCGCCGGCTTGCTCGCCCGGCTTCACTTCGACTTCTTCGACCTTGGCGCCGGTCAGGAGCTGGTCGACGGCTTTTTGCTCGCGCATCTGGATGTACATGTTGGCGAGCGTGCCGTCCTTGCTCATTTCCTGCTTCATCTTTTCCGGCCGCTTGCCCTGCTGGGCGGCGAGCATGGCGATCCGGCTGTTCAACTCGCCCTCGCTCACGTCGACGTTCTGATCGGTGGCGATTTTCTGGAGAATAAAAAACAGCTTGAGTTCACGGGTCGCCTCTTCCTTCGCCCCGCCCCGGAGGCGCTCGAGGTTGGCTTCGACTTGCGCCTGCGGCATGCCGCGCATCATCAGGTCAACCGCCCGCCGGCTGACGACGCGGTCGGCCTGTTTTTCCGACAGCTTGGCCGGCAACTCGATCTGCACGTTCTCCAGCAGGTAGTTGTTCACCTGCTCGCGCATCGAGTGCTGCACGTCGTAGTTGATCTTCTCGACCATTTGCTCGCGCAGCGCCTGCTTGAGATCGTCTTCATTTTCGAAGCCGAGGTCTTCAAGGAATTCCTGGTCAACCTCCGCCAGTTGGAGCGTCTTGATGTCCTTGAGGGAAATCTCGATGCCGACTTCCTTGCCGCGGATGTTTTCGTTGGCGTGCGTGTCGGGGGCCTTGACGGTAATCGTCCGCTTTTCGTTGGGCTTAAGCCCTTCGAGTTGCTTCTCGAGGTCGTCGATCTGGATGCCCCCGATGCGGCCGGGCCGGACGACGATTTGGGCGTCGTGCTGGTGGGCGAGGATGTTGTCGCCTTCCTTCACGTGTACGTCGGCGACAAGATAGTCCTTGGCCTGTACGCCGCGGTCTTCGACGGGGGCGAGCGTGCCTTGCTGCTCGCGGAGGTTGTTCATCGCCTGCGCGATGTTGTCTTCGGTGATCTCAATCTTCGGCTTCTTGACCGTCAGGTTGGCCAACTCGGGCACTGTGAACTCCGGCTGCACTTCTACGTTAAACGTGTAAGTCAGCGGGCCGTCATCCGGGAGCTTGATTTCTTCGGCATTCTCAAATTCAGGCTCGCCAAGCACTTGGATCGAGTTTTTTTCGATCGCCTGCTCATAGCTCTCGCGGATGAGGTCGCCGCGAACCTGGTCGCGCACGTCGCTGGCGTACTTCTTTTCGATCAGCTTCTGCGGGGCGTGCCCGGGGCGGAAGCCGGGGATGGCGGCTTGCTTGCGGAGGTCCTTGAACTGCTCGGCGAGCTTCGTCGCGATCCGCTCCTGCGGGATCTCAACAGACACCTTCTTCGTGCCCGGACCCGCGTCCTCGACCTTCACGGGGTACGCGAAATCCTGCTCCTGCTCGGCGACGGCGGTCGTCTCGTTCTCAGCCATGACGCAACCTCATCCAATCCAAAATAGTGTGCGGACAGCCCAAGAAAGGCCATTTCCGCGGAAAGTCCCGCATCGTACCGGTAGCCCCGTGAAATGCAAACGAGCGCACCGCGTTGTGCAGGGTCTTTCAATTCTCAGCTTGGCCTCGTGGGCGTACGCCGCCAGCACGTGCACGCCCACGTCGTTCAGTCCTGCAGCCGTGAACCTTCGAGGTCAAGGTCCTGTTGTACCCGGCGGAGGATTTCATCTCCGATGACACCGGTGTCGCGAAGGCGCAAGAGCATCTGGCGCTCGGCGGCCAGCGCTTCGCGCCGATAATTGATGTTGGTTGTGCAGGGTTCAGTTGATTCGCGGTCGACATCCCGGCGCGATTCGGGCGTAGAGGCCAGCCGGCGGCTGTAGTATTCGATCCGCTCGTCGTACTCCGCCCGCAGGCGGATGGCGGTGGCGCCCTGCCGGTCGGGCTGGTTGACCGAGCCGGCGGCGAGTTGGTCGAGCCGCTCGATCGCGGCCAGCGCGACGAGGTATCGCGCCGTTACCTCCTCTTCGTCGCCGTCGGCTTCCGCGGGAAGCTTCAGCAGGCGGATCACGCCGGGCAGCGTGAGCCCTTGCAGGACCAGCGTCGCGAGGATGACCCCGAACGTGATGAAGAGAATGAGGTCGCGGTGGGGGAACGCGTTTGGTAACGCCAGCGCGGCCGCCAGCGAAACGATCCCGCGCATGCCCGTCCACCCAATGACGAAAATCGACTTCCAATGCGCCGGCGGGTCGCCGGCTACGCGCGGCAAGGCCAGCTTGGTCACCGTCCCCGCGCCGAACACCCACACCAGCCGGGCGACGATCACCACGAAGCTCACGAGGGCCGCGTAGGTCACCAACGTCGTCGCCGGTGTGTGCGTCAGCGTGCGCAGAATCGTCGGCAGTTGCAGTCCGATCAGTATAAAAATCACGCCGTTCAGAATGAAGACGACGGTTTCCCAGATCGCATAGGCGCGGAGTCGTGCGCGCGGAGAAGCCAGCAAAGGCAGCTTACGGCTCAGGTAGATGCCGCAGGTTACGACGGACAGCACGCCCGACGCGTGCATCCACTCGGCCGGCAGGTACGCGATGTACGGCGTGAGGAGCGAGATCGTGCTCTCGACGGCGGCGTCCTTCACGCGCGGGCGGACCCAGGCAATCAACGCCCCGGCCGCGTACCCGATCAGCACACCCGCCGCACCGACGAACAGGAATCGCAGCGACGCCGTGCCGAGCGAGAACTGCTCGTGCCCGAGTGTTACGGCGATGGCGATGCGGTAGATGACGAGCGCCCCGGCGTCGTTGACGAGGCTTTCGCCTTCGAGGATGTGAACGATTCGCCGGGGAACACGAAGGCGCTGCGTAATCGCCGTCGCCGCCACCGCGTCGGGCGGAGACACGATCGCCCCCAGCACAAACGCCGCCGGCCACGTCATCCCCACAACCCCGTGGGCCACGACCGCCACCAGGCAAGTCGTAAACAACACCAACCCGATCGCCAGGAACGAGATCGGCCGGATGTTGACCTTGAAATCCCGCCAGCTCGTCAACAGCCCCGCGTAATATAACAGCGGCGGCAGGAAGATCAGAAACACCAAGTCCGGCCGAAGCTCAAATTGCGGCAACCCCGGCACCAGCGCGATGCACAGCCCCCCGAGCACCAACATGATCGGATACGCCACGTTGATCCGCGCCGCCAGCCATGCCAGTGCCGCGACGAGGACGAGCAGGCCAATGACAATTTCGATCTGATTCATGTCGATGCCGGGCGGGTTGAAGAATAGTTGAACGCCAAGATGCCAAGACGCCAAGAAGGAAAGAATTGAACGCAGTGACGCAGAGGAAGATTTCAGGAGAGACAAAAGGAACTGATTCCTGTTGCGTCTATCCCGGCGTCCGCTGCATTCACAATCTTTATGCTCTCCCTCTTACCGTGGCGGTCTTGGCGTCTTGGCGTTCACATTCTTCTCGAGCGTCACGGGAGCGGTTCCATCCGTGCGGCGATGAGAATCCGATACCAGTCTTCGCGTGAAATTTCGATGGCGTCGGCCTTCGTTGATTCGCGGATGCGGTCGGGATTGATCGAGCCGACG
>JBKJRK010000146.1:0-6675 GCA_046593135.1 Tepidisphaeraceae bacterium
ATCGCCGGAATGAGAATTCATTCGCGTGAATTCGTGACATTCGTGGCCTCGCAAATTTCTGCACCCGAACTGAGCGTCCCTAAGGTGCTCGGGAGTGATCGGAGCGTCGCTTGACAGGTTTTTCGGCCGCCCGTAGCTTTGGGCGGACGGAAGGATGCGGTTCAGTGGATGTGAAGGCGTCTGAACTCCGGTAAGGAGAGGGCCTTCTCACAGCGTCTGTTTTTCGGACGCGCCTGCCCGTGTACACGCCCGTACCGACTCGCGAAGGAAGACGCCATGGCCGAGACCACGCCGCCCCTATCCGTAACTCAGCAAAAAGACATTAACATTGTCCAGTTCACCAATAATCGTATTCTGGACGAGGCCAATATCGCCGACATCGGCAGCACGCTGAAGGTGCTCATCGACGAAAATGAGAACCCCAAGCTGCTCTTGGATTTCTCCACGGTCGACCACCTCAGCTCGGCCGCTTTGGGCATGCTGATTAACGCCAATAACAGCGTCAAGCAGCGAAACGGCCAACTCCGCCTGACGAACATCAAGCCTCAAATTTACGAAGTATTTGTAATTACGAAGCTGAACAAGCTGTTTCGCATCTTCCCCACCCGGGAAGAAGGGTTGGCGAGCTTCAACCAGTAGGAGGAAGTGCTGAGTGCCGAGTGACGAGTGACGAGTTGCGAAGGCGGTCTTCCACTCATCACTCATCACTCGGCACTCATCATTCTGAACGAATGGGACTTGCCAAGCCGAACGATCGAGGGGATCGCGGAGCCGGCCGGACGCACGCCAAAGAAACGGGCGGCGACTTGAAGGCAGGCGCGGGGAAGGCAACGGTCAACGGATCCCTCCGCTTTGAATTCGCCTCCGGGTTCGAAGCAGGCCTCGACGTCCAGCGGCAAATCCTCGCGGAAATTGAACGCCGCGGCTTCAACACCAACAGCGTGTTCGCCACCCGACTCGCGCTCGAAGAGGCGCTGGTCAACGCGATCAAGCACGGCAATCAGCTCGACCCAAAAAAGAAGGTCGTCGTCGAGGCCAAAGTCACGCCGCAGCGCGTCGAGATCGTGATTGATGACGAGGGCCCCGGCTTCGACCGCTTGTGCGTTCCCGACCCCACCGCCGACGAAAACCTCTGTAAATGCAGTGGCCGCGGGGTCATGCTCATTGAGGCTTACATGAATTCCGTCAAATGGTCTCACGGGGGCCGGCGGATTCGCATGGTTCGTTACAACGACCCGAATGAACTGCCGGAACGGGCGTGAGCGTCTTGGATTTTGGATCGTGGATTTTGAATTGAACGGAACGTTTTTGACGCGAGCATCGGTCTAAATATAAATAGGCGCACGATTCTAATACACCCGGTTGCCGGTTAGCGGCGGCCCGCAGGGCCGAGCTCGCCCCAGAGTGTTTCAGAATCGCGGTCACTAATTTCGATTCCAAATTCAAAATCGAAAATCCAACATAGCATGCTCCTCCCCCTCCGCACCGACAGTCCACTCCGCAACACGCCCTACATGAACTGGGCGTTGATCCTTGCCAACGTCGCGGTCTTCGCCCTCCAAAAAGCCCGGCCGGAGGTCACGGCGAGCTTCGCCCTCTACACGCACGGGCCGTCGGTGCCCGCATTCGTGACGTACGCATTCCTCCACGGCAGCGTCATTCATCTCGTCGGAAACATGCTGTTTCTTTACCTGTTCGGGAACAACGTCAACGACAAGATGGGCCACGTCGGCTACCTGCTGTTTTACCTGGCGGGGGCGATGTTCTCCGGAATCGGCTACGCCGTGTCGAGCCAGGCCGGCGCGCTGGTCGGCGCCAGCGGGGCGGTGTGGGCGGTGACCGGCGCGTACCTCGTGCTGTTCCCCCGCGCCAACGTGAGCATTATTTACTTTTTCATCATGGTCGGGCACCTCGAACTACCGAGCTGGATCTTTGTCCTGATCAAGGTGGGAATGGACATTATCTCGCTCGGCGCCCCCAGCAACGTCGCCCACGTGGCACACCTGTCCGGCGCTGTGTTCGGGTTTGCCGTCAGCTTCGCGCTGCTCGCGGCTCATTTATTGCCGCGCGACCAGTTTGACGTGTGGGCGCTGTTCAAGCAGTGGAACCGCCGGCGGCAGTACCGGGACATGGTGGCCAAGGGGTACAATCCTTTCGGCTACACGCCCGTAGCCGTATCCGGGGACAACCTGGGCGGCCAAGGCGGGGCGCAAGCGATGGCCGAACCGCGCGACCCCCGAACCGAGCGCGCCGTCACGCTGCGCAACGACATCGCCGCCGCCATTACCCTCCACGACCTGCCCCGGGCGGCGGAACTGTACCTGGAGCTGCGCGGCGTCGATCCGCAACAGGTGCTGTCGCGCCAAGCCCAGCTCGACGTGGCCAACCAGCTCAACGCCCAACAGCTATACTCGGAGGCCGCCGAGGCGTATGAGGCGTTTCTCGGGACGTATCCCAAGTTTGAGCAAATAGAACATGTCGAACTGATGCTCGGACTCATTTACGCGCGATACCTTCATCAGTACGACCGTGCCAAGGGCTATCTCGTCAAAGCGATCGCCCGACTGCACGGCGACCGCGAAATCACCATGGCCCGGTCGGAATTGATGCGGATTGAGCCGCTTACGGCACGAAGCGGCCCGGCACTCTAACCTTCCGCTCCAGTTCACTCATTCACCTCCATTCCGGCGCAGTTCAGGGTAGAGCGACGCCTCCGTTCCGCCTGCGGTTTAGCAGACTGAAACGCGTCGATTTGCGAAACCGCAAGCGGCCGGGCTGCTGTAAGGCGGGCTATGCCTGCTACGTCTGCGGTGACTTGCCCAATGTCGGCACGCCGATTGCTTTTGTGTCTCCTGATCGACACGGAGCGTGCAATGGCAAAACCGGCGGGTGAACGGGCGCAATTCTCGAGCGGCTCCACGACCAAAGTGTCGTGGTGGGGGATGTTGAAGCAAACCTTTCATTCCTTCAACGAAGATAAGGGAATGCGCCTGGCCGCCGCTTTGTCTTTGTACATAATTTTGTCGCTTGCCCCATTGCTCATTATCACGCTGAAGGTCGTCTCAAAACTTCTCGGAGAGGCCGGCGGCAGAAAGATGATTCAGGAACAGGTGAGCAGCTTGGTCGGCAACGCCGGCACGGACGTCATCAAGAGCATCATTGATAACTCGCAGCAGCCGGGCTCCGGCGTTGTCGCCACCGTCGTCAGCATCCTGATCCTGCTTTACAGTGCGTCCAACGTCTTTGGTGAACTTCAGGATTCGCTCAATACCATCTGGCGGGTGAAGTTGCGCCCGGACGTCGGCTGGTGGGACACCATCAAAAAGCGGTTCCTGTCCGTGGCGATGGTGCTGATCATCGCCTTCCTGCTCCTGACGTCTTTATTCGTTACCACGCTGCTCACGACAATGAGCCAAAAGATCGCCGGCGACGCCAAGTGGATGTCGTATCCGATCGACATTATTGCGTCGGTGGCGGTGGTGACGGTCATGTTTGCGATGATCTTTCGGGTCCTGCCGGACGTACGCATCGGCTGGCGCGACGTGCTGACCGGCGCGCTGGTAACGGCGGTGCTTTTCAAGCTCGGGCAATACGCCTTGGCAGTTTACTTTAAGTACGGAACCCCGACGTCGGCGTACGGCGCGTTCGGGTCTCTCGTGGCGGTGATGTTGTGGGGGTACTACTCGTCCATCATCCTGTTCGTCGGCGCGGAATTTACCAAAGCCTACGCCGCCCATCACGGCCGGCGACTGCAACCAGACGGCGACGCCGTCGTGGTCACAGAATCGCAACGATCGCGGGAAGGGATGCCGAGCGAGAAGCACCTCGCGGCGATCGCCGGCACGACGCCGCCCGCGCCGCGCCGCAAACCCGACCCTGCTACATTGCAACATCACAACGGCAGCCGCCCCTACGCCATCGGCGTCGCCGGCGCGGCGGCGGGAGCGGTCGCGGCGGGCCTGGCGACGTACTTCCTCGCCACCGACAAGAAACGTGCCGTGCGCCAACAGGTCGCGGCCCAAACCTTGGACGCGCGCCTCGCCGCTGTCGAATCGAAGCTCGGGCGTGTGCACCGCATCAAAGGGTATCTGGATCGAATGGACGTCAAGGATCGGATTGATCGCATCGACCACGAAATCCAACGCGCCGGCCGCCACATCCGCGCCACCGAAACCGGCCGCCCTCCATGGATGGTCCGCCTCGGCGACCTGATCGGCGGGCGATGGTCAAACCTCTAATACGGATCGAGAATAATCCGTGCGCGTCATGTCTCAATTTCCCAGCCGGCAGGGCCGCTTCAGCGGCCCTGAACTCGCGCGAGGATTATCACGATCCGTATAACACGAATCCGGCCGGAGCCTCCGCTTTATACTGTCGCCAGCGCAACGCTCGAGAGGGCCTGGTTCCTTCACGGCTAGAGCAGTCGCCGCGCGGCAGCCGGCCGACCGCCACTTGCGGTTTCGCAGAAGGTAATGCGCCTTCCGGTCTGCGAAACCGCAAGCGGCGGTCGGCGGTGTCCTGCATCTGAGCGGAACTTGTTCCAGGGCAGGCATCCCATTCATTTCCTGAAAAACGTCTTGCCCTTCGCGTTAAACTTGCTGAGCCGGTTGTTGACGTACAGGCCTTCGAGCAGGAATTCTCCCACGCTCGCGAGCGTGCCGGCGTCGCCGCCGTCGAGTTGCATCTCTTTGGCAAGGGCAGTGGCGGACGGGTTCAAGCCCTTCACCGCTTTCATATTCGCCACGAACTCCTCGGCACTGAGGTCGTCGCCGCTGGGAAATGTCAGGTTACCGCGGAACTGCTCGGCGAGGTTCTCGTAATCGTCGACGTCCGCGTACCGCGCAAAGACCGCCTTCACCGCTTCGCCGGTCAGCGACTTGATCAGCTTGTCCTCGGCTCCTTCCTCCTCGGCGAGGGTCATCTCGATTTTCCCGCGACAACTGGCGACGAGGTAGTTCAGATCGCAGATGCGCGGCACGACGCGCTTCTCGCCGGTGACAATCGCCCGCCGCTCCGCGTTGCTGACGGCGGTTTCCAGGTTCGCGATGCTCGTGCGCACGGACACGCCGGACGCCTGGCTCACGTGCGGGCTCGTCCGGGCCTGGCGTACGACTTCCTCCACGATCTCCGACATGAAGCCCGGTACGTCGACCCTCACGCCAGAATCTGCGCCGCCTTTGCCGGCACGGTCGATGTAAGCGTTCTCCTCCGCGATCCGGATCCCCTCCTGAACCGTCTCTGGGTAATGCGTGCGAACGACCGACCCGATCCGGTCCTTCAGCGGCGTGACGATCCGCCCGCGATTCGTGTAATCCTCCGGGTTGGCGCTGAAGACAAGGCACACGTCGAGGTTCAGCCGAATGGGATACCCGCGGATTTGCACGTCGCGCTCTTCGAGCACGTTAAACAGCCCCACCTGAATGCGCGGGGCGAGATCCGGCAGCTCGTTGATCGCAAAAATCCCGCGATTGCTCCGTGGGATCATCCCGAAATGCATCGTGCCCTCGTCCGACAGGTACCGCCCCTCGGCGTGCTTCACAAGGTCGATTTCCCCGATCAAATCCGCGATCGTCACGTCAGGCGTCGCCAGTTTCTCCTGGTAACGGTCGCTCCGATGCACCCACTCGATCTTCGCGTCGTCGCCCTGTTCGGCGACGATCCGCTTGCCGGTTTTGGTCATCGGCTCAACCGGATCATCATTGATCTCCACCCCGGTCAAGGTCGGAATCCATTCGTCCAGCAGCATCGGGAGCAATCGGAGAATCCGCGTCTTCGCCTGCCCACGCAGGCCAAGGAACAGCAGGTCGTGCTTGGAGAGGATGCCGTTGACGATCTGCGGAATGACCGAATCGCGGTAGCCGACGATCCCGGGGAACAGTTCCTCGCCCGCGCGCAGCTTCGCGATGACATTCCGTCGGAGCTCGTCCTTGACGGTCATGGGCCGATAGCCCGTCTCTTTCAACTGTCCAAGCGTGGCGGGGCGGGGGTGGGTCATGGGCGCGCTTTCTCCGTTCTGACAACCGGGCGACCCGCAATCATAGGAGCCTGCGTTTCGCCGAATCGACACGCGCTCGCTCCGACCACCCGTTAAGGAGGTTTTGAAAGTGATCCGAACCGCGCCGGTCGGTTCATCATCCATGGACCACGCAGAATATGGGAATTGCTCGTTTTGATCGGATAGTCACACGATGCCGTGACGTGGCTACGCCGCCTCGCCAGCCACGTGGCGCCGTCGCTGACCCGTTCATTGCGGCGCCTTGCACTGGTCCGGCTGTCATTTCGTCTTCCCATCCCCGTAACTCTCAACGTTTTCAAACTGCGACGAAAGATTAGCGCCTCGTCCTTCGGATTCCCCTCGACTAATTTATATTTTTCTGGCGAATTCTCTTCGCTGCGTCCGTATGCGATGCGGACGTCACACTTCTTGCGGCATAGGAGTAACACCGTGGTGGGTCAACGGGACCGAGTCGACGAATTCATCCAGCTCTTCACGAGCCATGAGCCCCGTCTTCGCGACTACGTCCTGACGCTGCTGTACCGGTGGGCCGACGCCGAAGAAGTGATGCAGCAGTGCAACCTGGTCTTGTGGCAGAAGTTCGACGCCTTTCAGAGCGAAACCAACTTCTTCGCCTGGGCCTGCCAAATCGCCCGGCTGGAGGTCATGGATCTTCGCAA
>JBKJRK010000226.1:0-5475 GCA_046593135.1 Tepidisphaeraceae bacterium
TCCGTGACGCGATCCGCGATTTCCTGCGGACGGAAATCGACGCGGCGTTCATCGACCAGCCGTCCACGAAAGAACAAATGCTCCGCTATGCCGCGGCCTGCGGCGAAGTCGTGCGCGTCGAGTGCCCGATGGTGGCGGAAGAGTTTCAGGGGATCGCGGACGGAGCGGGGCTGACGTTTGATGAAGTCGTCTTGATCAACCTGCACGAGGAGTTCTATCACCGAACCGACTTGCCCAGGCACGGCCCCAAGCACGGGCATTGCACCGCCGTCGCCGTCGCCCCGCCAGACACGGGCAACACGCACACCTACGTCGGCCAGACCTGGGACTGGATGCAGAGCGCCCTTGGAAAATCGCGCGTGACCGAATGGCGTCGCGCCGAGGGGGTGAGTGTCCTGGCCTACGGCTTCCCCGGCATGCCGATGGGCGCGGGGATGAACGCGGAAGGGATCGCCTTGTGCTGGACGAGTGCGGGTTTCGGGACGGAGGGGCAGACGCCGCGCGTGGGCATTCCGAGCTACATGCTCATCTCGCATTTGCTCGCCCAAGAGGACTTGGACAGCGTTGTCCGTGAAGCCCGCAAGAACAGGCACGCGGGTTGGTTTACGTTCGTCGTGGCGGACCGAAATGGTCGGCTGGTCAATATCGAAGGCTCGCCGGAGCGGATCGTCGTGGAGGAGGCCGACGGCCGGCTTGCGCGGGTGCTGTATGGCAGCCGTGAGATGGCGGGGGTCAAGCCCCAAGACCGGGTGCCCCTCGACGCGCGATGCCAAACGATGTACGACCTGCTGCGTGAATCGCAGGGCAAGAATGACCTGTCCCGGCTGCAAGATTACCTTGCCGACCCCAAGTACAAGATCAACATGGGCAAGGAAACGATCGACATGATGGTGTTCGACACGACGGCCCGTGCGGCCTATCTCAGTCGGGGGTGGAGCTACAACGTCTCGTGGCGAAAGTTCGTGTTCGGGGCGGAGCAATAACGCCGCCGAATCGTCTGCCGCAATGGACCGACCCGGCTCCGCGCCTAAGCTTGTAGCGTGAAATACAGCACGCCCACCATTTCCGCTGAGCCGTGCGCCATCGAGGTGCAAGACGTGACGAAGCGCTTCGGCGGCGTGCACGCGCTGCGCGGCGTGTCGCTGCGGGTGCGGCGCGGCGCCGTTCATGCTGTGGTGGGCGAGAACGGCGCCGGCAAATCGACGCTGATGAAGATCCTCGACGGGGTCTACCCCGCCGGGTCATACGGCGGGCAAATCCTGTTGAACGGCGAGGCGGTCGAGTTCCACTCGCCGCACGACGCCCGGCTCAAGGGCGTCGGCTATGTGCCGCAGGAAATCGGCGTTATTGAGTCGCTAAGCGTTGCCGAGAACATTTTTGTCGGATCTCTCGCCGGGGGGCGCGGCGGAGGGGCCGGCATCGTTAATTTCTCCAAGCTGTATCAACGCGCCGAACAGTTCCTGGCCGAGCGCGGCTTGCCGCTCGACGCCCACCGGCCTATCTCGTCGCTTTCCGCGAGCCAGCGGCAACTGGTCATGATTGCGCGGGCGTTGTCGGCCGACCCGTCGGTGCTCATCCTCGACGAATCGACCGCGTGCCTGACCGGCTCGGAATCGCAGGCGCTTTTCCGCATCGTACGCGGCTTGTCCGAGCGGGGCGTGACGAGCCTGCTCATTACCCACAAGCTCGACGAGGTGTTCGACCTTGCCGACTCGGCAACGGTGCTGCGCGACGGGAGCGTGGCCGCCACGTTTGAGCGGGCGGAGTTTGACCGCGACGCGATTGTCACCGCGATGATCGGCCGGCGGCTGGAGCACGTCTTCCCGCCGCGGGAATCGACGGCGCAGGAGGGTGAAGTGTTGCGCGTCGAAAAGCTGACGGTGCCCGATCCCCATCGCGCCAATCGCAACGTGGTCGAGGGCGTCAGCTTCACCCTCCGCCGAGGCGAAATCCTCGGGCTCGCGGGTTTGGTCGGGTCTGGGCGGAGTGAGATTCTCAACGCGATTTACGGGCGAACGCCTTACGCCGGCACGATCTCGGTCGGCGGGCGGCCGGTTCGCGTCCGGAGCCCGCGCGAAGCCAAGCGGTGCGGGATCGCGTTGGTGACCGAAGACCGCAAGCGTGACGGGCTGCTGCTGGAGTTCCCGATTTTTCAAAACATGACGCTCGCCAGCCTGCCCGCCGTATCGAGGTTCGGGCTCCTTTCCCGCCGCGCGGAGCGGCGGGCGAGCCGCGGGTTTATGACGTCGCTGTCCGTCCGCGCCCCGTCGGAAGACGTGAAGGCCGGCAACCTCAGCGGGGGCAACCAGCAGAAGGTTGTGTTGGCCAAGGCACTGATGGCCGAGCCGCTAGTGTTGTTGCTCGACGAGCCGACCAAGGGCGTGGACGTCGGGGCCAAGCAGGAGATTTACCGCGTGATATCCGATCTGGCCCGTCGGGGCATCGCGTTGGTTGTCGTTAGTTCCGAGATGCCGGAACTGCTGTCGCTGTGCGATCGCCTGCTGGTGCTGGCGCGGGGCCGGGTGGTGTTGGAAGTTCCGAAGTCCGAAGCGACGGAACATCACCTGATGGCCGCCGCGACCGGGGCGGCGGCGCCCGTCTGAGTAGAGCAAGTTCAACTGGGGTGTAAGGCCACCTCCGACCGCCGCTTGTGATTTCGCAGACCGAAAGGCGCGCTTCGGTCTGCGAAACCGCAAGCGGTGGAGCGGCCGGACTGACATGCAGCGGCTGCACCCGCTCCGTTGTGGTGAACTCGCTTATAGTGACTCTGCGGTCAGGTTTAAGGCCCGACGGGCATCAAGGAGCGGGGGGCAGGGGAACGCCTTCCATATTAAATATACCACGGTATACTAATTGGCATGCTGAACCTGTTCACTATGAAACGTGACGCCTCGCGAATCCGGATCACGGCCTTGATTGCCGTCCTCGCCTTTGTGGCGTCGGCATGCACCGCGCGTGCGGCGTTTGATCCGAATGTTTCGCACGCGGACGAGCTGGCCCGAAAGCGGCAATGGACGGCCGAGCGGTTCGACACCGACGGCCCGGCCGTTCAAGGCTCCGACAGGCCGGCGGTCGCGGGGTTGGAGGTTCTGGCGAACCACGACCCGGTGCAGAAAAACGAGCGGCGCGGGAAGCCGATGAAAATCGGCAAGGTGGAGTACACGCGCGGGTTGTATTGCCACGCGCCCAGCCATGTCGTCGTGCATTTGCCCGCTCCCGGCGCGAAGTTTCTCGCAGTGGCAGGCGTAGACAGCAACGAGCAGACGACCGGCGGGCTCGGAAGCGTCGTCGCGACGGTGGCGGTCGGCGGGAAAGAAGCGTTCCGCTCCGACGTGTTACGCGAGGGCATGACGGCGGCACCGGTGGCGGTCGAACTCGATGGTGCAACGGAGATTGTGCTCAAGTTCGAAGACGCCGGCGACGGCATCGCCGCCGATCAGGCCGACTGGGCGGACGCCCACGTCGAACTGCAAAACGGCGAGCAGGTCTGGCTCGGCGATATGACCGAACCACGACCACCAGTCGGGCCGATGGGGCAGCAGCCTTTCTCCTTTCTCTACGGCGGCCGACCTTCGGCGGAACTGCTGCCGACGTGGAAAGTCGATCGCGCCAGCAGAAAACTCGACGCGAAGCGCACCCGGCGCACGATCGCATGGACCGACCCGAAAAGCGGCTTGGTCGTGCGCTGCGAAGCGGTCGAGTACCAGGATTTCCCGACGGTCGAGTGGACGCTGCACTTCAAGAACACCGGGCCGAAAGACACGCTCGTGCTCGAAGACATCCAGGCGATCGATTTTGCGATCAAACGCGATTTCCCGCTCGGCTCTTCCGGATCGAAAGACTTCGTCCTGCACCACTCGACGGGAACGCCCGTCACTCTTACCGATTACCAGCCGCACGAAACGCCGCTGAGGACGGACACGCCTGTTTTGATCCGCGCCCTTAATGGCCGGCCGACGAATCACAACCTCCCCAACTTCAATGTTGCGTGGGGAAAAGGCTCCACGGGACTGGGCGCGAACCTTGTGGCAGGCGAGCAAGCCGACGCGCAGGGGGGCCGAAAAGCGGCGGAAGGGCAGGGCGTCATCGCCGTGCTGGGATGGCCGGGCAACTGGTCCTCGAGCATCGAGCGCGTCGGTGACGATGCGGTTCGCGTCCGCGGCGGGCAGGGGCTGACCCATTTCATGCTTCACCCCGGCGAAGAGGTGCGAAGCCCGATCGCGGTCGCACAGTTCTACGACGGCGACTGGGTTCGCGGGCAGAACGTGTGGCGTCGCTGGATGATCGCCCACAACGTGCCGCGGCCCGGCGGAAAACTTCCGCCGCCGGCGCTGACGCCGTGCAGCTCGCATCAGTTTGCCGAGATGATCAACGCGAACGAAGAGAACCAGAAGGTTTTCATCGACCGTTACCTTGAAGAAGGGCTCCGGCCTGACTACTGGTGGATGGACGCCGGGTGGTACATCCAGGAAAAAGGTTGGACGCAAACCGGAACGTGGAAGGTCGATAAAAAACGCTTTCCGAATGGCTTGCGGGCGATCAGCGACCATGCGCGTAGCAAGGGCGTGAAGACCATCGTGTGGTTTGAGCCCGAGCGCGTCGCGCCGGACACGGAACTCTATAACGAGCACAGGGATTGGGTTCACACCCACGCCAGTGGCGACCTGCTCAAGATCGGCGAGCCGGAAGTCCGCAAGTGGATTACGGATCGCGTGGATCAGCTCATCACTGACGAGGGCATCGACCTTTACCGCCAGGATTTCAACATGGATCCACTGCCTGCGTGGCGGGCGGCTGATTCGACCGATCGGCAGGGGATGACGGAAATCCGTCACGTCGAGGGGTATCTCGGCTATTGGGACGAGCTGCGCCGCCGGCACCCGGACATGTTGATCGACAGTTGCGCATCCGGCGGATGCCGCAATGACCTGGAGACGCTCCGCCGGGCGGTGCCGCTGCTGCGGAGCGACGCGATCATGGACCCCATCGGGCAGCAGAACCACACCTATGGCTGCGCGCTATGGCTCCCGTTTTACGGCACCGGCATCAACGGCGCCGACGCGTACACCTTTCGCAGCCAGATGACGCTCAACCTCATTGGCGTCTGGGACTTGCGCAACAAAGGTTTCGATTACGCCACCCTCCGAAAGTTGATGGGCGAGTGGCGGGCGGTGAATGCGAACTATTTTGGCGACTACTACCCGCTGACCCCGTACGCCGCCGGCGACGACGCATGGATGGCGTGGCAATTCGACCGGCCCGAAGCCGGCACCGGCATCGTTCAAGCCTTCCGCCGGCCAAAGAACCCGGATCCTTCCGTCACCCTGAAGCTCCGCAACCTTGATCCCACGGCAAGCTACAAGGTAACTGACCTCGACGGAGGCGGCCCGGCTGTCAAAACCGGCAAAGAGCTGATGGACATCGGCGTCCCAGTCCCCCGCCCGACCGCGCCAGCGTCCGCCCTCATATGTAATG
>JBKJRK010000312.1:0-5509 GCA_046593135.1 Tepidisphaeraceae bacterium
TGCAGCACGGCGTTGGTCGAGCCGCCCATCACGATCGTCAGCCGCATCGCGTTGATGAAGCTCTGGCGGGTCACGATGTCGCGCGGCTTGAGGTCAAGTTCGAGCAGCTTGCGCATCGCCGCGCCGGATCGCACGCACTCGTCGATCTTCTCCCGCGAGTCGGCGGGGGCGCATGACGAGTAGGGGAGCGAAAGGCCCATGCACTCGATGAAGGAGGACATCGTGTTGGCGGTGTACATCCCGCCGCACGCGCCCTGGCCGGGGCACGACTTGCCGAGAATTTCCTTCCGCTCGTCCTCGGTGATCTTCCCCGCCAGCTTCTGGCCGTAGGCCTGGAAGGCCGAGACGACGTCGAGTTTTTCTTCGGCGCCGCGGATTGTGGCGCATCCCGCGCGGATGGTCCCGCCGTAAACCATGATGGAAGGGCGGTTGAGCCGGCCCATGGCCATGACGGTTCCCGGCATGTTTTTATCACAGCCGGGCAGGGCGACCAGGCCGTCGTACCACTGGGCGCCCATGATCGTCTCGATCGAGTCGGCGATCAGGTCGCGCGACTGGAGCGAGTAGCTCATGCCGTCGGTGCCCATCGAGATGCCGTCGGACACGCCGACGGTGTTGAACCGCATCCCGACGCAGCCGGCTTCCTCCGCCCCGCGCTTCACGTGGTTGCCGAGCTCGGCCAGGTGCATGTTGCACGGGTTGCCCTCGTACCACACGCTGCCGATCCCGACCTGCGGCTTATTCAGGTCGCTCCACGAAAGCCCCGTCGCAATCAACATCGCCTGCGAAGCCCCCTGGCTCGCCGGCTGCGTGATGCGCGAAGAAAACTTGTTCAACTGCTGCGTCTTGTTCTCGGTGGCGGTGGTCATGGTGTCTCGGGCTCTGTCGCAAAAGATTTCACATCGAACCGGCTCAACCGCCGGCGCACGGAATAGGATATCCGGGGAAGCCGTGGGGTCCACTGTGCCCGAATCAGGCATGTCTAAAATAGGAGCGCGGGATTGTGAAACGATCAAGGAGCCGCGACCGTAAGGGAGCGGTCGTGTTCCTCTTAGCAATCGCTCCCTGACGAACATGTGAAATTGCCTAATATCTTCGACTCAATGAAACAGTCGCACCGACTTACGTTCCTGCTCCTGCTCCTGCTCACATCTCTCACCGGCGGGTGCGGGAGGGAGTTGCATCGGTACGAGTTCAACCAGTCGAAGATGGGCGCGGGGTTTCGGATCGTGATGTACGCTCCGGACCAAGCGGCGGCCGATCGCGCGGCGAAGGCGGCGTACGCGCGAGTGGACGAACTGAACGCGGTTCTGAGCGACTACGACCCGGCGAGCGAGATCAGCCGGCTGTCGCAACGCACGGCGGACGGGCCGATGGCGGAGCCGGTGAAGGTGAGTGAGCCGTTGTATGCGGTGCTGGAGCGATCAATCGACGTCGCACGCCAAACGGGGAGGGCGTTTGATGTCACCGTCGGGCCGTTCAGCAAGCTCTGGCGCCGGTCGCGCGACCTGCACCAGCTTCCGACCACCCGGCGGATCGAAGAAGCCCGCGAGTTCGTCGGGATCCACTTCGTCAAGCTCGACCCGAAGAACCGGACCGTTCAACTCCTCGCCCCCCGCATGAAGCTCGACGTCGCCGGCATCGCGGTCGGGTACGTCGTCGACGAAACGCTCGCGACGCTGCGAAAGCACGGCGTCGACAACGCGCTGATTGACGCGGCGGGGGACCTCGGGATGATCGGCAAGCCGATCGGCGAAAAGGGCTGGCGCGTCGGGATTCAGTCGCTGCAGGAGCCGGGGGAAATGACGGGGGAGTATGTGATGCTGAGCAACGCGTCGATTTCGACGTCCGGCGACACTTATCGAGTGGTCGAGATTGACGGGAAACGCTACTCGCACATCCTCGACCCGAAGACGGGATTGGGATTGACCGATCGCATCGGCGTCACGGTGATTGCGCCGGACGGCATCACCTCCGATTGGCTGGATACCGCGGTCGCGGTAATGGGCCGCGAAAAGGGGACCGAATTGGTTGAATCGATTCCCGAGGCGGCGGCGCGGATCACAACAATCAACGACGCCGGGCGTATTACCGTGAGCGAGACGAGCCGATTCCGGCAGTTCGTCGTCTCGCCGTGATATGCCCTACACTCGGCCTTCAGGCTCCGCTAAAGTAGGAGCGGGATTGTGAAACGATCAAGGAGAAGCGGTGGGGTTCCTCTTAGGAAACCGCTTCCTTACGGTCGCGGCTCTTTTCAGTCGTTTCCGAATCACGGGTCATCTATTTAGAATCGCCGATTCAGCGCGTGGCGAGCCCGCAACAATTTACCTGTACATGGAGATTCGCGAATGCGTCAGAATGTAACCAACGGCGGCAGCAACGACCCCACCCGGCGAGATTTCATGCGTACCAGCACGGCGGCGGCCGTCGGGGCGGCGCTGGCGAGCTACGCCATTCCGTCCGGCGCGTACGCGCAGGCGAGCGACACGATCAAGATCGGCCTGGTCGGCTGCGGCGGGCGGGGGAGCGGAGCGGTCATCAACGCGCTGACCGCCGACGAGGGCACCGAACTCGTCGCTTTGGGCGACATGTTTCCCGACGTGCTGGAAGCCGCTCACCAGAACTTCATGGCGTCGGAAGTCGGCGAACGCGTTCACGCCGCCGACATGAAAAAGTTCGTTGGCTTCGACGCCTACAAGGGCGTGATCGAAGCCTGTGACGTCGTGCTCCTCGCGACGTCGCCTCACTTCCGGCCACTGCACCTGCGGGCGG
This sequence comes from Tepidisphaeraceae bacterium, assembly GCA_046593135.1. Lineage (GTDB taxonomy): Bacteria > Planctomycetota > Phycisphaerae > Tepidisphaerales > Tepidisphaeraceae > JBKJRK01. The sequence continues at coordinate 2,773 of JBKJRK010000312.1, forward strand.
CGATCGAAGCCGGCAAACACGTCTTCTGCGAAAAGCCCGTCGCCACCGACGTGCCCGGCGTCCAGAAAGTCATCGAAGCCTGCAAGCTCGCCAAGGAAAAAAATCTCACCGTCGTCTCCGGCCTGTGCTACCGCTACGACCAGGCAAAAATCGAAACGATCAAGCGCATCCACGACGGCGCGATCGGCGACCTCATCTCCCTCGAGACCAACTACAACACCGGCCCCCTGTGGCTCCGCCCGCGCCAGCCGGGGTGGGACGACATGCAGTGGCAGATCCGCAACTGGCTTTACTTTCACTGGCTCAGCGGGGACATGGTCGTCGAGCAGTCGATCCACAGCATCGACAAGATGATGTGGCTGATGAAAGACGAGCCGCCGGCGAAGGTCAGCGCCGCCGGCGGACGCGTGCAGCGCACGAGCCCGGAATACGGCAACATCTACGACCATTTCAACTCGGTCATCGAGTGGAAGAACGGCGTTCGGTGCTTCCAGTCGAGCCGGCAGTGGGAAAACACCGACAACGACGTGAGCGATTGGGCCTACGGCACGCTCGGCAAGGCCAACATCGCCCACCACCACATCACCGGCAAGAACGAATGGAAGGGCAAGGAAGGCGCGAACATGTACGACCTGGAACACCAGGCGCTTTTCAAGGCCGTCCGCAAGAACGAACCCATCAACAACGGCAACTACATGGCGCAGTCAACGCTGGTCGCCATGATGGTCCGGATGAGCGCCTACACCGGCAAGACGGTCTACTGGGACCGCGCCGCCGCCGAAGCCAACAAGGCGGCCAAGGACGCGGCGATCGTGCTGGAATCGAAGGAAGACTTGTCCCCTCTCAAGTACGAGTTCGGTCCGCTGCCCGTCGCGCCGGTTGCGGTGCCGGGAAAGACGAAGTTTGCGTAAGAAATGCAACGAATGCAAAACCGGTAAATGCCAGAAGAGAATCCTCTCCTCAATTACCGGTTTTGCATTGCATTTTTTCATTGCACGTTCGACCGTCGCAATTGCGTAACGCTGGCATTCTTCCCCAGCCGTCTCAAACGAGCGGGTCGGCTGCCTTGATCTCGACCTGGTCATTGCGTGACAAGTCGGCGAGCGTGCGCTTGCCCATGACGGCCTTGAGCGTGATGCGGCCGTCGTTGAACTGGCGGTCGTGAACGCGGGCGTGGCTCTCGATAAAGGCAATCAGCTTGCCGTTGGTCACGTCGGCCTCGAGCGTGACGTCGAGCTGATGACCGCGGACATTCTGGTAGACCGCTTCCAGCAGTTGCTGAATCCCGGCTCCCGTCTTCGCGCTGATGCCGATCGCTTCGGGGTGCAGCGCCCGCCAGACGGCGTGGGCTTCTTCGCCTTCCTCCGTATCGATCTTGTTGAGCAGCAGGATCTCGGGCTTGCCCTTGACGTCGATCTCTTCGAGCACGTCGTGGACGCTCTTGAACTGCTGCTCGGCGTGCGGGTGGCCGACGTCGAGCACGTGAAGCAACAGGTCGGCGTGCACGGCTTCTTCCAGCGTGGCCTTGAACGAGGCGACGAGGTTGTGCGGCAGGTCGCGTACGAAGCCGACCGTGTCGCTGAGCAAAACTTCCGTCCCGCGCTCCAGCCGCCAGGCGCGGGTCTTGGTGTCGAGCGTGGCGAAAAGCTTGTCGTCGGCGTAGGTGCCGGCGGCGGTGATCGTGTTGAACAGCGTGCTCTTGCCGGCGTTGGTGTAGCCGACGATGCAGACGGTGAAATGATCCAGGTTGCGCTGCGCGACCATTCGGGTCTTGCGCTCCTGGACGTGGACGATCTCCGATTTCAGATCTGAAATGCGCTTCCGCACGATCCGCCGGTCGATCTCCAACTGCGTTTCGCCCGGCCCGCGGGAGCCGATGCCGACGCCCGCGCCCGTGCCCGCGGCGCGGCCGAAGTGGCCCCACATCCGGGCCAGCCGCGGGTAGGTGTACTGCATCTGCGTCAGCTCGACCTGCAGCTTGGCTTCGTGCGATTGGGCCCGCGTGGCGAAGATGTCGAGGATCAGCTCCGAGCGGTCCAGGACCTTGATCCCGCGCTCGCCCTGCTTGCTGCCGGCTTCCTCGTTGATGATCTTCTCCAGCGCGCCGATCTGGCCGGGGGAAAGGTCGTTGTCGAACATGACGACCCCGGCCCCCTCCTTCTGCGCCAGTTGGGCGATCTCGACGGCCTTGCCGCTGCCGATGTACGTGCCAGCGTCGGGCTTTTGCCGCCGTTGCAACAGGGTGCCGACGACGCGCGCCCCGGCGGTCTTCGCCAAAGACCCAAGCTCGCCGAGCGGGTCGCGCGGGTCCGACGTGGATCCCGGCAGGATCAGGCCGACCAGAATCGCCCGCTCCTGCCGTACCGAAAGTTCCGTTCGCTTCAGTTCAGACAATGCTCGAATCCCTCTCTTTTGTTCGTCGCCGGTGCGGTTAATAGGCGGCGATTGTAACCACATTCAGGCTTCTCGGCTCGTTAAGACGTGGCAGGAAGCGGGTAATGCGTCTTACAATGCCGTCTATGCCCGACGCGACTGACGAACAGCCCCACGACGAACCGACCCCGACATTCCCGCTCCTGGTATATCTGGACGGATTGGTCGAGAACCTTCGCACCCGCGTCCCGGCGGCGCTGAACGATTGGGATTCAGAAGCGATTCACCAGTCACGCGTCGCCACCCGCCGGCTGAAGGCGGCGCTCGACTTGATGAAGATCGTCCTCAGCAAACGCCCGCGCCG
>JBKJRK010000322.1:0-11606 GCA_046593135.1 Tepidisphaeraceae bacterium
GTCAGCCCCGAACACCCCGGCCCCATCCAGCAACTCGGCCTCGCCCTCGACCCCCGTGGCAACGTGAAGGTCGACGAATCCTACATGAGCAGCGTCCCCGGCGTCTTCGCCGCCGGCGACATCCGCCGGGGACAATCACTAGTCGTCTGGGCCATCTCCGAAGGTCGCCAGGCGGCAAGAGGCGTGGATGAGTTTTTGATGGGGCGCAGCGAGCTGCCGCACATGAAGCTGTTCTAGGCTTCCTCGTGTTTCACGACTATCATTCCGGCATGAGCACCGTCGAACTCAGGCAACAGGCCAAGTCGCTGATTGACGGAATGTCGGGGGCGCAGTTGCGGGTCGCGTCGGAGTTCCTCGCGTTCGTCAAGACGCGTGAGACGGATGCCGCCACGCTCGAACTGTTGGCGATCACCGGCTTCGCGTCGTCCTTCGCGCGGGGGATGCGCGACGTCAAGGCTGGCCGTACCCGGCCGTGGCGCGAGATCCGCCGCGATGTTTAGGGTGGAACTCTCACGGGAAGCGCAGCGCTTCTACCAACGCTGCGACAAACCCCTTTCCAACAAGCTGGCCCGGTGTTTCCATCGCTGGAGAAAGCCCCGCGCGGCGGCAACAACGTCAAAGCCCTGAAGGGGCAGCCGGCGGGCTCATACCGATACCGCCTCGGCGACCTGCGCGTCGTCTACACGATCAACGACCAAGCCGTGACCGTGTTCGTGATCGCCATCGCAAAACGAAGCGACGTATACAAGTGATCTCTTGAAGCGGATTCCACTAACGAAGGACCGAAAAACGAGACCGTTCCGCTCCGCGCCGCCAGGCGCCACGGAAGACAGGCGTTCCCCAAACCGCTCGCCCCGATCACAATGCCGCGCATGGCCTCGCCGGCGCGTTCATCTTCCGATTCGTCGACCGTTCCCCGCGTAACGCGGGATCGCTTCGACGCCGTCCTGTTCGACCTCGACGGCGTGCTGACCTCCACCGCCTCCATCCACGCCGATGCGTGGAAGCGGATGTTCGACGGATACCTCGACGACCTGTTGCACGCCGAAGCCGGAGCGGCGATGGACCCGACGAACCTTCGTCCGTTCGACATCAACGCCGACTACAAACGCTACGTCGACGGCAAACCGCGTTATGAAGGCGTCCGCAGTTTTCTCGAATCGCGCGGCATTCAGTTGCCCTACGGCGATCCGACCGACCCGCCCGGCGACGGGACGATCAGCGCGTTGGGAAATCGCAAGCAAGTGATGGTTCAACGGGCCATCGATAACGGAGAGGTCCAGCCGTTCGAGGGATCGGTGCGGTGGGTGCGTCAATTGAAGGATCAGGGGTTCAAGCTCGGCGTCGTGTCTTCGAGCCGGAACTGTGCATCGGTTCTTCGGGCGGCGAAGATCGACGACTTGTTTCAGGTGCGGGTCGACGGCCTCACGCTTGAGGAATTGAATCTTCCCGGCAAGCCCGCCCCCGACGCGTTTCTCAAAGCCGCGGAGTTGCTCGGCGTAACGTCCGCCCGCACCGTCGTCGTCGAAGACGCCATCTCGGGCGTTGAGTCCGGGCGGGCCGGAAACTTTGGGCTCGTGCTCGGCGTCGATCGCGAAGGCCATGCCGACGCCTTGCTCCATCACGGCGCCCACTTCGTGGTCCGCGACCTCTCTGAACTACTGGCTACTGTCTACTGACTACTGTCTACTTCCTTCCATGATCCGTCACGACCCCGTCCTGCCTCCCGAATTCATCTACCCCATCGACGACTGGCGATGGGTCGAGCGGCGGTGCACGCCTGAATTCATGGCGCAATCGGAAACGACCTTCTCCACCGCCAACGGCTACTTCGGCATGCGCGGCGGGTTCCAGGAGGGCCGCCCGTCGTTCCTGCACGGCACGTTCGTCAACGGCTTCTACGAAACCTGGCCCATCCCCTACGGCGAAAAAGCCTACGGCTTCGCCAAGACCGGCCAGACGATGGTCAACGTCCCCGACGGAAAGATCATCCGCCTGTACGTCGACGACGAGCCGTTCACGATGGACCGCGCCAACCTCCTCCGCTACGAGCGTGCCCTGGACATGCGACGCGGCTTGTACGAGCGGGAGGTTCTCTGGGAAACCGCTTCCGGCAAACAGGTGCTGATCAAGTCCACCCGGCTCGTGTCGTTCACGGAGCGACACCTCGCGGCGATCCGGTACGAAATCACGGTGCTGAACGCGAAAGCGCCGGTCGTGGTCGTGTCGGAAATGGTCAACCACGACGCCATCATCGACACGACACAGGCCGAAGCCGCCGGCGGCGTCGGCGTGGCGGCGCCGGTCGATGAAGACCCGCGCCGCGCCAAGTCGTTCAAGGAGCAGGTGCTCGTTCCGGAGCGCATCGTGACCGAAGGGTTGCGCGTCCTGATGGGCTACTGCACCCGCAGCAGCGGCATGTCGCTGGGGTGCGGGATGGAACACGCCGTCGAGACGGAAAACACTTTTACCTCTCACACCGCCGCCCCGGAGCATTCCCGGCAGGTCGTGTTTTCCGTGGACGCCGAGCCGGGCAAGCCGTTTCGGATGCACAAGTATCTCACGTATCACACGTCGCACTCCGAGCACCCCGCCGAGATGCGCGCCCGCGCCGGCCGCACGCTCGACCGCGCCGTGCGCCACGGCTACGAAGCGTTCGAGTCCGACCAGCGGCGGTTCATGGACGCGTTCTGGCATGACAGCGACATCGAAGTCTCCAGCCCCGCGACGCCGCCGCGCATGCAGCAGTGCCTGCGATGGAACCTTTTCCAGTTGCTCCAAGCCACCGGCCGCGTCGAAAACGCCGGCGTCCCGGCCAAGGGCCTGACGGGCCAAGCCTACGAAGGCCACTACTTCTGGGACATGGAAATCTACGTGATGCCGTTCCTGATCTACTCGGCCCCGCGCACCGCCCGGAACCTGCTGATCTTCCGCCACGGCATGCTCGACCAGGCCCGCCAGCGGGCGAAGGAATTGAACCAGCGCGGGGCACTTTTCCCCTGGCGCACGATCAGCGGCGAGGAAGCCAGCGCCTACTACGCCGCCGGCACCGCCCAATATCACATCAACGCCGCCGTTGCTTACGCGCTGAAGAAGTACGTCGACGTCACCGACGACCAGGAATTCCTGCGCGAGTACGGCGCCGAAATCCTCATCGAAACCGCCCGGCTCTGGTACGACCTCGGATTCTTCTCCGACCGCATGGACGGCAAGTTTTGCATCCACAGCGTGACCGGGCCGGACGAGTACAGCACCGTCGTCAACAACAACGCGTATACGAACATGATGGCCCGTGAAAATCTCTGGTACGCGGCTGGAGTTGTTGACGGCCTGCGCGAGAAACATCCAGACGCCTACGCCGCCGTGGCGCATAAGACCCGCCTGGACCCGGCCGAGAGCGCGGAGTGGCGCCGCGCCGCCGACAATATGTACATCCCCTTCGACCCGCGCACGAAGATCAACCCGCAGGACGACAGCTTTCTCGAGCGCGAAGTGTGGGACATCAAGAACACGCCGAAGGACAAATTCCCCCTGTTGCTCCACTTCCACCCGCTCGTGATCTACCGCTTCCAGGTCATCAAGCAAGCCGACATCGTGCTGGCGATGTTCCTGCTCGGAAACGAATTCTCGATGGAACAGAAGAAGCGAAACTTCGACTACTACGACCCGCTCACGACCGGTGACAGTTCGCTGTCGGCCTGCATCCAGAGCATCGTCGCCGCCGAGATCGGCTACGACGACGCCGCGGTAAAGTACATGAAGTACGCCGTCCTGATGGACCTCGCCGACGTCGGCGGCAACGTCCGCGACGGCGTCCACGTCGCCAGCATCGGCGGCACCTGGATGGCCGTCGTCTACGGCCTGGCCGGGATGCGCGACTACGGCGGCCGTCTCTCCTTCAACCCCCGCAAATTCGTCACCCGCCTCTGCTTCCCCCTCACCGTCCGCGGCCAACGGTTAGAGGTCTGCATCGAAAACGGCAACGCGACGTACACGCTGCGCCGGGGCGAGGGGCTGACGATCAAGCACAAGGACGAGGAGATCAAGCTCGCGGAGGGTCAGCCCGTCACGAAGCCGGTGTAGTCCGCGTAGGGTGTGCTTCGGCACACCACCTCTCCGGAAAATGCTGCGCACACCCCTTACGTTCTGGGAAGCCGCCCGGGTTGATGCGTGTCGAACGCCAGTGGTGCTTGCACCGCCGGGCACAAGTCGACCGCCGGCGCTTCCCATTAAACGAACGCCCCCGTTTGTGTCGCCGGAGAACTTTAACCATCAAATACCCCGCGCGCTGGTTTCCCCGCCCGCCACATTTATCGCAAGCCGTCACGACGCGTTACCCTCACGTTCGTTACGGCCATGCAACCCAGAGAACGGGTACGCTAATCATCCGCGACAAAAGGACGCAAGGCGTCGGCTCGCAAACAGGCTTGAAGACTTAGCCACGAATGGCACGAATAAATCCGAAGACATGCAGGCCGTTTTATTCGTGTTTCATTCGCGACATTCGTGGCAGGTCTGACGGGCGCTCCGCCCGCTCGATCTACACACGCAGACCGCCGCTGCGTTGAAGGCGGACACGCCGCTTTTTCGCACTTCTTTTGTGACCGGTCATTGCCGGGTTGACGACGCCGGTGACATCGTGGCACGATGACGCGCGGTGAAATTCACACTTGTTGTACTTGTTGTCGTATTTGGGTTTGCCACGTTCGTTGGCCTGTCAGTTCGCGCGACCGATGTGCCGCAAGCCGAGATCGCGCCTGAAAGGCAGGATCACCGGCATCCCGCGCTCCTTCGCGATGCCGGCGGCGAGAAGCCGGTCGAGTCGCGCGAGGCGTGGTCGCGGCGGCGGGCGGCGATTCTTCGGGGAATGCAGCAAGCGGCCGGGCCGTTGCCGGATCGATCAAGCTTGCCGGCCTTGGACGTCAAGGTGACGGATGAGGTGAAGTGCGACGGGTACGTCTTGCAAGCGATCACCTACGTCGCCGACGACGCGGGTCGTGTGCCGGCCCATCTCTATCTGCCGACGACGCCGGCCCGCGACAAGCGGAGGCCGGCGGTCGTCGCGTTGCACCAGACGTCGCCGCAAGGCAAGGCGGACCTCGGCGGAAGTTCAGCCAGCCAGGGCAACATGGCCTATGCGCCGGAGCTCGCCCGGCGGGGCTACGTCGTCCTCTGTCCGGATTACCCGTCGTTCGGGGAATCGGCGGGCTACGACTTCGCCGCCGACAAGTACACCTCCGGCACGATGAAGGGGATCGTCAATCACATGCGAGCCGTCGACGTGCTCGCGGCGCGTGACGACGTGGACCCAACCCGCATCGGCGCGATCGGGCATTCGCTCGGCGGGCACAACGCGATCTTCCTTGGGGTGTTTGACGAACGCGTGAAGGTCGTCGTCTCCAGTTGCGGGTGGACGCCGTTCCACGACTACTACGGCGGCGACCTCAAGGGGTGGGCGAGCGACCGGTACATGCCGGCCATCCGCGACGTGTTTGGGCTGAACGCGGAGAAGGTTCCGTTCGATTTTCCCGAGTTGATCGCGGCGCTGGCGCCGCGGGCGTTTTTGTCCGTGTCGCCATTGCAGGACGAGAATTTTTCCGTCGAGGGCGTGAAGAAGGGGGTCGCGGGGGCGGCGCCGATTTTTGAGTTGCTGGGAGTCAAGGACAACCTGCAGGTGCGATACCCGGATGGCGGGCACGATTTTACGCCTGGCATGCGCGCGGAGGCGTTTGCGTTTGTGGATCGGGTGTTGGAGAACGCTCAGCCTGCGGCCGTTCCGGCCGCCGCGAAACAGGAGGGGGCGCCCGGGGAGGAAGATTTCGCGGCCGAGTTGCCGCGGATCGCGCCGAAGGAGCCGGGCGAGGCGCTAAAGATTTTTCGGACGCTTCCGGGGTTCCACATGGAACTTGCCGCAGCCGAGCCGAACGTCGCCAGCCCGGTGGCCATCAGCTTTGACGAGAACGGCCGGCTGTTCATCTGCGAGATGCGCGACTACTCCGAGCAGGACAAAGAACGCCTGGGAACGATTCGCATGCTCGAAGACGCCGACGGCGACGGCACGTACGAGAAATCGACCGTTTTCGCCGACGGCCTCTCCTGGCCCACTGCCCTCATCTGCTACAACGGCGGCCTGTTCGTCGCCGCCGCCCCGGATGTTTATTGGCTCAAGGACACCGACGGCGACGGCAAGGCCGACGAACGCAAAGTCGTCTTCACCGGCTTCGGCCGCTCCAACGTCCAGGGGCTGATCAACAGCTTTCAGTGGGGCCTGGACAACCGCATCTACGGCTCGGCGAGCAGTTCCGGCGGCACGGTCCGTCGGCCGGAGCAACCGGAATCGGAAGCGATCAACCTCTCCGGCCGCGACTTCTCGTTCGACCCGCGCACGCTGGAACTCCGTGCCGAGAGCGGCGGCGCGCAGCACGGCATGAGCTTCGACGACTGGGGCCGCAAGTTTGTCTCGGCGAACAGCGACCACATTCAGATGGTCGTGCTCGAAGACCGATACCTCGGGCGCAACCCGTTCCTCAGCGTTCCGAGCGCCCGCGAGAGCATTGCCGCCGACGGACCGCAGGCGAAGGTCTTCCGCATCAGCCCCGTCGAGCCGTGGCGAATCGTCCGCACCCGGCTGCGTGTCTCCGGCGTCGCGCCCGGGCTCATCGAAGGCGGCGGGCAGCCCGCAGGCTACTTCACCGGCGCGACCGGCGTCACGATCTACCGCGGCGACGCCTTCCCGCCGGAATACCGCGGCCAGGCGTTTGTCGGCGACGTGGGCAGCAATATCGTCCACCGAAAAGTGCTCGAGCCCAACGGCGTCAGCTTCGTCGCCAAGCGCGTGGATGAAGACAAGGAGTTCGTCGCGTCTCCCGACACGTGGTTCCGCCCGGCGCAGTTTGCCAACGGCCCCGACGGCACGCTGTACGTCATCGACGTCTACCGCGAAACGATCGAGCACCCGGAAAGCCTGCCGCCGATGATCAAAAAACATCTGGACCTCACGAGCGGCCGGGACCGTGGGCGGATTTGGCGCGTCGTGCCGGATGGTTACAAACGCCCCGCCCCCCCAAAACTCGGCGGCGCAGCGACCGCAGACGTTGTCGTCGCTCTCGCGCATCGCAACGGCTGGTACCGCGATACCGCCGCCCGACTGCTCTACGAGCGGCAGGATAAGGCGGCGGTGCCGCTGCTGGAGAAGTTGGCGATGTCGTCGGAGGCGCCCGAGGCGCGGGTGCACGCGATGTACGTTCTGGCGGGAATGAACGCGTTGTCGAAGGAAGTGGTTGTCGCACAGCTTGGCGACGACAACTCGCGCGTGCGTGAGCACGCCGTGATTCTCGCCGAACTGCTGGCGGCTTCTTCGCCCGACGTTGCGGAGAAGCTGAGTAAGATGGGCGAGGACGCCGACGCGCGTGTCCGCTTCCGCGTCGCCCTGGCGGCGGGGTGGTTGAAGAATGACATCCGCGCGTCGGTGCTAACTTCGATTTTGCGTCGCGACGACAACGACCACTGGACCGTAACGGCCGCCCTGAGCTCCATCGGTGACGACGCCGGGGTGGTTCTGACGGAACTGGCCACGGACGCGGAAACCGTTGCTTCGGAAATCGGGCGGCAGACGCTCGGAGAACTCGCGCGCCAAGCCGGGGCGCGGAACCGGCCGGCCGACGTCGCGGCGATCCTCCGCATCATCGCGGATCGGCCCGAGCTTGCGGGCGTTCTGCTGGCCGGGCTGTCGCAGGCTTCGTCCGGATCGGGCACGTCGTTGCGAGATCAATTGGCGGGCGACCCAGCCGCGTTGAAAACACTCGACGGCATTCTGGCCGGCGCGGTCAAGACGGCCGGAGATGACAAGGCGGAGCCCGCGGCGCGCGTCGCGGCGATTCAGTTGCTGCCGATCGGAATGTTTGCCACGAGCAAGTCGGCGCTGGAACGGTGCATGGCCGCCGCCGAGGCGCAGGAAATCCAATTCGCCGCGTTGTCGGCGATGGACCGCTTCGCCGACCCCGGCGTCGGGCCGGTTCTGGCCAAGGCTTGGCCTTCGATGACACCCGCGCTGCGTACGGCGGCGGTGAACGCAATCTTTGCCCGACCGGACCGTGTCGCGGCGTTGTTTGATGCCGTGGACGCCGGCAAGATTCCCACCCGCGACCTCGACCGCGCTCGTCTCGCCGCGCTGGCCGACGGAGATGACGCGGCTTTGCGCGACCGGGCGAAGAAATTACTTCACGCCGCGCCGTCCGCCGCCCGGCAGGGGGTGTTCGAGTCGTACCGGCCGTCGCTGTCGCTGAAGGGCGACGCGGCGAAGGGCAAGGCAACGTTCGAGAAAACCTGCGCCGCCTGCCACCGTCTCGAAAACGTCGGTCAGGAGATCGGCCCGAACCTCGCTGCGATGAAAGCGCGCGGGGCGGAGGCGATTCTGCTCAATGTTGTCGATCCCAACCGCGAAGTGAACCCACTGTTCGTCGACTACATCGTGCAGACCACGAACGGCCGGACGACCAGCGGCCTGCTCACGTCTGAAACCGCCGGGGGCATCACGCTGAAGCGTGCCGCCGGCGAAACGGAAACCGTGCCGCGGTCCGACATCCGCCGGATGAAGAGCAGCGGGCTGTCGATCATGCCCGAAGGGCTTGAGCAGGGAATCGATCACCAGGCGATGGCGGACCTGATCGCGTACATCCTGTCGGCGAATTAGAACGATTTAACCAATTGTAGCTGCGACGCCTGCGTCGCCTTTTTCATCTGACGTTCACTGCACGAGGCGACGCAGGCGTCGCAGCTACAAAAGACTTGCTACGGCGCTATTGGCTTTTCGGATGAGTCGATTGGACACTCCTGTGCCACGGTGGGCTTGTCCAACCGTGCCGTGAGCGGGCGAAAAGACACGGCTGGCAAGCCAGCCGTGGCACAGGGGCAGTACTGTGAGGAGCATAAGATTGCGGCACATCGAGCTGTCGAGACGTTTATTCATGCGTCGTTGCGCCGCGGGCGCGATTGCCGCCGGGGTTGCCGTGCGCCACACGCGCGCGGCCGAGCCGGGAAAGCAATTTCCGCCGGGCAAGTTCGTCGACATCCACACCCACCTGGGCCAGGCGTGGAACCACACCGCCCCGCTCGGCGCGAAGGCGCTGTTGGAATGGATGGACCGGCGTGAGATCGCCCAGGCGGTCGTGCTGCCGCTGGTGTCGCCGGAGTCGTCGAGCTTTCCGCTCACGACGGATTTCGTTCTCGCGGAAACCAAGCCGCACCGCGACCGGCTCATCCCGTTTTGCTGCATCGACCCGCGGACGACCTATTCCGGCGCTCGCCACGGCTTGAAGGACATGCTCCGGCGTTACATCGACCGAGGCGCTAAGGGCTTTGGCGAGCATAAGCCCGGCGTGCCGATCGACGACCCGCGCAGCCAGGAAATCTACGCCGTCTGCGGCGACCTGAAACTGCCAATCATTTTCCACCTCGACGAACAGCGCAACACCGACACGCCCGGCCTCCCGGGTCTCGAGAAGATGCTCAAGGCGTTCCCCGAAACGACGTTCATTGGCCACGGCCCCGGGTGGTGGGCCTCGATCGCGGGCGACGTGACCCCCGCCGACCTCGGCGGGTACCCGAAGACGAAGGTCGCGCCCGGCGGCGCGATGGACCGGCTGATGGACGCGTATTCCAACATCTACTCCGACCTCTCCGCCGGCAGCGGCGCCGGCGCCTTCAGCCGGGACATGGAATTCGCCAGGGCGTTTATCGCCCGGAGGGCTGACCGACTCATGTTTGGGACCGATTACCTCGCGCCCGACCAGGAAGTTCCCCAGTTTGAAGTGTTCGAAAAGCTTGCGCTGCCGCCGGAATTGCAGGCAAAGATTTTCCGCGACAATGCGCGTCGATTGCTCGCGTTGTAACCGCAGCACGCGTCAAATCGTCCTCGTGGGGCATCCGGCTCGGAAACGATGAACGCTGCCGGCAATACAAAGTAGAACCTTTCTCCGGATCGCGTAACATTGGCCGTCGGATACCAGCGGCGGGCAAGCCTGCCGGCCAAACGTCAACACGAAGAGGATTTGAACATGCTTCGAACCGCCCTTCTGCTGTACGCCGTGATGGTCGCGATCATTTGTCCCGCCGTTCGCGGAGCCGACGACGACAAGTGGGTCGTCTACGAAGGAGGCGACGGCCAAGGGGGGCCGGGCAAGGGCAAGCACATCGTCCTCGTCGGCGGCGATGAGGAATACCGCTCGGAAGAAAGCCTGCCACAACTCGGCAAGATTCTCGCCAAGCATCACGGCTTCAAATGCACCGTGCTCTTCGCCGTCGACCCGAAAACCGGCGAGATCAACCCCGACGTCAACGACAACATCCCCGGCCTCGAGGCGCTCAAGACCGCCGACCTGATGATCATCGCGACGCGCTTCCGCAACCTGCCGGACGAGCAGATGAAGCACGTCGTCGACTACATCGACTCGGGAAAGCCCATCGTCGGCCTCCGCACCGCGACCCACGCGTTTAACATTCCCGAAGGATCGACTTACGCCAAGTACGGCTGGAAATACGCCGGCAAAGATTACGAGAAGGGGTTCGGCAAACAGATCCTCGGCGAGACGTGGGTGGCCCACCACGGCAAGCACGGCGTCCAGAGCACCCGCGGCATCCTGGCCCCGGACGCCAAGGATCACGCCATCCTCCGCGGCCTGAAGGACGGCGACGTCTGGGGCCCGACCGACGTCTACACCGTCACCCTCCCCCTGCCCGGCGACAGCAAGCCGCTGGTGATGGGCCAAGTTCTCGACGGCATGCAGTTCGGCGACAAACCCGCCGAGGGCGAAAAGAACAACCCGATGATGCCAGTGGCGTGGACGAAGTCATACCAAGGCAAAGACGGCAAACCCGGCCGCGTGTTTACGACCACGATGGGCGCCGCGACCGACCTCGCCATCGACGGCACCCGGCGGATGGTCCTCAACGGCGTCTACTGGGCACTCGGAATGGAAGACGCCATCCCGCCCGGCGGCGCCGACGCGACGATCGTCGGGACGTTTACGCCCACGAAGTTCGGTTTCGGCGGTTTCAAGAAGGGCGTAAAGCCGGCGGAACACAAATAGCCTATCTTTTCCGTGGCGCGGGACGTCTCGCCCGCGCCACGTTTAAGGATTTCAAACATTTCGGAAATGTACTGCCCCTCGCACGAATCCTCCCTGAAGCGCGATGACGCGACGGCGTTGCGTTTCGCTGCGGCTTCGATACTATCGCCCGCATGAGGGCGCGAGACCTGCTCAACAAGCTGCACGACGAGCCGTTCCAGCCGTTCCGCGTCCGGCTCTCGAACAATTCGACGATCGACGTGCTCGACGCCAACACGGTCGTTGTCGGCCCCAGCAGTGCCATCATGCCCATCGAAACGTCGCGCGACAGCGGTTCAGGTTACTACATCGTGTCGCGCTGGCGAACGGTGGCCCTATCCCACATGGTCGAGTTCGTCGACATCGACCCGCCCAAAACCAGCTCGACGCGCAAGCGGGCGTCATAGCAACACGACCCCAGTTCGTCTGGAACTTCAAGGACTTCACCCACTTCGAGAACACCCTGCCCGTCGCGCGGGTTTTGCCCGTTCAGCGGCGACT
>JBKJRK010000362.1:0-6506 GCA_046593135.1 Tepidisphaeraceae bacterium
CGAGCGGTAGCGGCGCTGCGAATGGATGACGCGAGACTTTTGTTGGATAGCGGCCGGAATTCACGTGCGAACGGTGCGATGTATATGGCCGGATTCGTCATAGAATGCTTACTGAAAGCCTTGCTCTTGGAGCGACATCGCAATCTCCAAGTTGCCGTCGATCCGGCAAAGCTCTCAGCGCCGGACAGAGAGGTTCATGGACTGCTTTACAGCCATGACCTTGATGACATGCTCGGTTTTCTGCCCGAAATTCGGTTGAAGTTGGAAGCGATGAAAGACTCGGCTGGTCGCTCGCCGTGGTCAAGTTTTCGGGACATTTGCGAAGAATGGACGATTTACGCGCGATATTCGAGCCGTCAAGCCCCAGTCGGCGAGGCGAGGCGATTTTTGCAAACGGTAGATGAGGTGAAAGAATGGCTAAGACAGCTTTAACAGAGCCACCGGCGGCTATCGCACGGCTGGTCGCGGCGCTCCAACGAGAATTTCCGGGCGCGGAGATCAGCACCGAGCACATTCGTGGCAATCGCTACCGGATCGTGATGGTTTGGGACGAGTTTACTGGTGTCGCTCATCCGGAGCGACAAAGCGCGGTCTGGGCAACCGCCGGGCGGACCGTCAATGCCTCGGAACTTCTCGATGTCGGGATGATACTTACGGTTTCCCCTGATGAACTTCCCGATGCGCAGCAAGAGTAGTTCGACTTTTATTGGATGCGCTTCTGTTTCCCGTCTTACGTCCACGATGCGCGCGAGATGATTCGATGGCCGGAGAAGTGAGGTCCGAGAAGGCGTTTGCAGAGTTGTTTGAGCGAATTGAAGAGTGGGGTGCGTGAGATAATGCCCGAGACCGCCTCTGATCTCCGCAAGTACCTCGACCCCCGCACCCTCGCGCGGGTCGGGTCGCTGGATTTGCGCGCCCGGCTGATCGTCGAAGGCTTGATGACCGGGATGCACCGCTCGCCGTATCAGGGAATCAGCGTCGAATTCGCGCAGCACCGGCCGTACGTGGCCGGGGATGACATCCGGCACGTCGACTGGAAGGTTTTCGGGAAGACCGACAAGATTTATCTCAAGCAGTATCTCGAAGAGACAAATCTCCACCTGATCTGCGTCGTCGACGCCAGCGAGTCGATGGGGTACGGGTCAGTGGTCAGTGGTCAGTTGCCAGTGACCGGTAAAGACAACACTGGCCACCGGCCACCGGCCACTGGCAACTTCCTCTGGACCAAGTACGACCACGCCACCGCCATCGCGGCGGCGCTGTCGTACATGGCGATTCAGCAGCAGGATTCAGTGGGGTTGGCGATTTTTGACCAGTCGCTGTCGCGGTACTTCAAGCCGAGCAACGCGCCGGCGCAGTGGAAGATGGTCGTGCAGGAATTGCAGACGGTACCACGCTGGAACAAGACGAACACCGGCAAGATCCTCGACCAACTCGCCGAAAAGCTCCATCACCGAAGCCTGATCGTTTTGCTGAGCGACTTCTTCGACGACATCGAGAACATCAAGAAGGGGCTGCGTCACCTGCGGTACAAGAAGCACGAGGTCATGGCGTTCCAGATTCTGGATCCCGCGGAGGTCGAGTTTCCGTTCGAGGAAACGACGCTCTTCAAAGGGATGGAAGAACTGGGCGACATGCTGTCCGAGCCGCGGGCGCTGCGGGAGGGATACATCGAGCAGATGGGCGCACACACTGCCGCGTTGCAGAAGCTCTGCCGCGGCATGCGCGTCGACTTCGTCCAGATGAACAGCGGCGAACCGCTCGACGCCGCGTTGAGCGGGTTCTTGGCGACGAGGGCGGCGTCGATCAAATGAGGGTGAAAAGTGGTCAGTAGTCAGTAGTGGATGATCATGATCGATCCTTTGCTTGCCAGTTTCGCGCCGTCTTCGGTTTATACTGGCTACTGGCTACTGGCTACCGGCTACTCTCCCCTCGCCGTCGGCTTCGTCACCTGGGGCTTCGTCGCCGCGGGGGCGGTGGCGATGGCGATTCCGATCGTCATTCACATTTTGAACCGACGCCGCTTCAAGACCGTTACCTGGGCGGCCATGGAGTTCCTGCTCCGCGCGATGCGGAAGAATCGCCGGCGGCTGCGGTTTGAGCAGTGGATTTTGCTCGTGACGCGCTGCGCGCTGGTCCTGCTGCTCGGGATGGCGCTGGCCCGGCCCCTCGGTTGTCAGAACCCGACGATGGCCCTGATGGGCAGCCGTACCGGCATCAGCGTCTTCGTGATCGACAACAGCTATTCAATGGCCTACGAGGTCAACCGCCCCGGCGGCAAGACACACCTCGACGGCGGCAAGCGCATCGCCAAGGAACTCGTGGACCGCGCCGCACGCGACGGCGGGGTTGCGCTGATCGTCGCATCCCACCCGGCCCGCGCCGTCATCGTCCGGCCGAGCTACAACCCGCAGGACGTCAAAGACGCCATCGACCGCATTGAACAATCCGCCGGCGGCACCGACCTCCCCGGCGCCTTACAACTCGCGCTCCGGATCGCCAAGGAGTCGGACCACCAGCCCGACAAGAGCCTGTACTTGTTCACCGATTCCACCGCCAGCGCCTGGCGGAATCCCGAGCAGGCTGAATCGCTTCAACGGCTCGGCCCGGAAGTCGCCCGAGTGTTTCGCGTGTCGCACCACGATCTCGCCGGCGGGGAGCCGCAGGCAAACGGGGCAGTGCTGGAGGTGCGTCCGCAGGACAACTTGGTGACCAGCAAGTTTCCCGCCGACTTCGCCGCCCGGCCCAAGGGGTTCGGCGGCGTGGCTGATGCGACGGTGCAGTGGCGGCTCGGCGATCGGTCCCTCGCCAGCGACGGCCCGATCAAGCTCACGCCCGACACGCCGGAGGTGGTGCGCGCCAACGTCAAGTTTCCCGCCGGCGGGCCGCAGGTGCTGAGCGTTGCGCTCGGCGGGAACGACCGCCTGAAGATCGATGACACCCGCTGGCGCGTGGTCGATGTCGCGTCGGAGCTCAATGTACTGGTCGTCGAGGGCCGGCAGGGCGTGCGGGCGGGGGAGGGGTCGGGGTTTTTCCTCCGCGAAGCGCTCAGCCCGCCCAAAGAGTCCGGCCCGGCTGGCGTGGTGAACACCAGCAGCTACATCGCCGTGGACCCGATCAGCGTCATCGAATTCGGCAACAAGGTGCTCGACACCTACGCCGCCGTCGTGCTCGCCGACGTCGGCCAGGTTGCGCCGACACAGGCCGAGCAGCTCGAGCGCTACGTGCGCCGCGGGGGAACGGTCGTCTGGTTCATGGGCGAGCAAGTGAACGCGGGCAACTACAACGACGTCCTGCTCCCGCGCAAGCTCATCCCCGGTCCGCTCGTGAAGCTGACGCGGGTCGGGACCAACGAGAAGGGCTACCTTTTTGATTTTGACGCCAAGCGGATGCCCTACCTCCGGGCGTTTGAGAACCAGGAGAATACCGGGCTGGAAACGGTCGAGGCGTTTACGTATTGGCAGGTCGATCTTCCGCAAGACGGCAGTGTCCAGTCGATCCTGCGTTTCCAGCCCGCCAAATCGCCCGCCGCCACTCAGCCGGGGACGGCTCTCGACCCGGCGCTGACGGTTCACAGCCTGGGCGACGGGAAAATCGTCTTCTGCTCGACCTCCGCCAATCAGGAGTGGACGACGTTTCCGGGCAACCTCTCTTACGTCACGGTGATGCACGAGCTGTTCTCATCGACGATCCGGACGGGTGACTGGTGGCTCAATCTCCCGATCGGCGCGCCGCTCACGATTCCCCCGTCGGTTCGCATGACTGCCCCGCCAACACTTACCGATCCCGCCGGCCAACCCGTGGAGGTGCGTGCGTCGTCGGTGGACGGAACCGCCGGCGGGACGGTGTACAAAACAGATTCCCTCCGCCGGCCCGGCGTGTATGCGCTCCAGGCGGGCGCCCGGCAATTCCCGGTCGCCGTCAACGTTCCTGCGGCCGAGGCGGACGTGCGAACGCTCCCGGGCGGCGCGATCCGCGAGGCGCTGGGCGGCATCGACTTGTCCCTCCTTGGTCCCGAGCTTCTGCCCGACGCCGCCGTCGGCGAGTCGGGCAACGACTTGAGTTGGGTGTGCATGGTGTTGGTCTTCGCATTGCTGGGCGTCGAGTGCGTCATGGCGATGCACTTCGGGCACTACCGCAGGACCTTTTCCACGCCCACCGAAGGGGCACCGGCGGGGAGACCTGCGTAGAATGATGCTTCACTGAGCGGGTTGTGAACCCGCGCCCAAGAAATGTTTCCCTCTCCCCTGTACGCGGGGGAGAGGGTTAGGGTGAGGGGTGGTTCTCATCCCGCGGCAAGACGCCCCTCACCCCGCCCCTCTCCCCCGAGTACGAGGGAGAGGGAGTAGAGCGCGAGCAACAGGCTAATGCAGCGTTTATGGGAAGGCATCTTCGGCTTGAAGCACGGCTTCCTGAACCAGGACGGCGAGTTCTCGATTGGGTTCAGCCCGAAGTGGCGGGCCGAGCCTTTTTTCGACGCCGGGGCATGGAACTGGGTGATCGGCATCCTCGCGCTGGGTGGGATTGCCTGCCTGCTGTTTCGCCTGCGATCGGCCGCGACCTCCCGCGCGAGGCGGCAGGCGATGGACGTCGGCGTCGGCGTGCTCGTTGTCCTCGTCTTTACGCTCCTGAGCGGCGCCGTCGCGTTCAACCTTGCTCTTTCGGCCGTGGCCGTCGCGGTGTTGCTGTACGTTTACCCGCGCGAGGGGCGTTCCCGATCGGCCCGGATTTCACTCGGTATTCTCCGGGCGGCACTGCTCGCGTTTGTGCTCGCGCTGCTCAACCGGCCGGTGCTGAACCTCGAACAGGACCTGGTCGATCCGTCGGTCGTCGCCATCCTCGTCGACGACAGCATCAGCATGTCCGTGAAGGACGTGCGCGAGGGCGCGGGTGATTCGCCGTCGCGTCTCGAAGGCGTCGTCGGGCTGTTGACGCGCCAGGACCAGGCGTTTGTCCGCAAGCTTGCCGAGCAGCACCAGGTTCGGTTTTACGAATTCGACGGGGCGGCGCGCCAGAAAGGCCCCGGCGTCGGCGACGGCCGGGGCGAGCCGGCTACGGAACCCGTCGCCGTCCCGAAGGAACTCACCGCCGCCATCCGATCTCTAAAAGCCGACGGCCAAACGACCGCCATCTTGCCGTCGCTCGTGGGCGTGCTGGAGGAACTGCAAGGCCAGCGCGTGGCCGGCGTGATCGTGCTGACCGACGGCGTCGAAACCGCGCCGGCCCGGGGCGACGAAACGCTGAAAAAACTCCGCGAGCTTCACGCCAGCATTTACCCGGTGGCGGTGGGCTCGGAAAAGGCCCCGACGAACATCGAAGTGCAGGCGATCAACGTGCAGGACGCGGTCTTTGTGGACGACATCGTCCTGCTGAAGTTGCAGGTGCGGGGCACAGGGTACCCGGCGAATCACTCGGTGAAGGTTGCGTTGAAGACGGCGGCGGGGGCGGCGCTGAAGTCGGCTGACGGCAAGCCCGTCGAACGGACAGTCAACCTGCCGCACGACAACCCGCTGGAGATCGAGCTCGCGTTCAAACCCGACAAGGTCGGCACGCTCGAGCTCCAGGCGATCGCCGAGAAGCAGCCCGGCGAGCTCGACGATCGAGACAACGTCCGCCCGACACAGGTCGCTGTCCTCGACGCCAAGATCAACGTGCTCTACGTCGACGGCTACCCGCGCTGGGAATACCGGTATCTCAAGAACGAGATGCTCCGCGACAAGACCGTGAACATCTCGTGCCTGCTCACCAGCGCCGACCCCAGCTTTGCCCAGGAAGGCGACAAGCCCGAGCCGGAGAGCGGCGCGGAGCGGGGAAGCAAATTTCCCGGGCCGATCAAGCGGTTTCCCGAGACGCTCGACGAGCTGATGAAGTACGACGTCGTGCTGTTCGGCGACGTCGATCCGCGGCAGTTTTCCGACCGGCAGCTTCAACTGCTCAACGAGTTTGTCAGCAAGAAGGGCGGCGGGTACGGCATGGTCGCCGGGCCGCGGTGGAGTCCGCATGCGTTTCGCAACTCGGCGATCGAAGCGATCCTGCCCGTCGGCATTGCCGCCACCCTGAACGACACCGACACCGGCGTCATCACCGAAGGCTTCCGGCCCGTGCCGACGAAGGCGGGAGCCGCGAGCAGCGTGTTCCGGTTTTTCCCCGACAAGGCGCAGAACGAGAAGTTTCTCGCCGAGCAGATCGAGCCGCTGTTCTGGTATTGCCGCGGGGCGATCGTCAAGCCCGGCGTCGGCGAGGTGTACGCCGAGCATCCGCTGGAGACCGGCCCGGACGGGCGCAAGGCGCCGTTGCTGGTGCTGGGACGGTTCGGCGCGGGGCGCACGCTCTTCAGCGCGATCGACGATTCCTGGCGGTGGCGGTACTACACCGGCGAGTCGATTTTCGACACGTATTGGATTCAGCAGCTTCGCCACCTCGCCCGCAGCCGGAAGATCGGCCAGCGCCGGCTCAACTTCAACACGGATCGCGACACCTACACGCTGGGTGAGCCGGTGCGGCTG
>JBKJRK010000523.1:0-8025 GCA_046593135.1 Tepidisphaeraceae bacterium
CGAGATCGAAGTCGGCGACAACCCGCCGTTGCCGGTGACCCTCACGCCGCGGGCGAGCGAGAAGGGCGTGTTCGAAGCGAGCTTTCCGGTCAGCCAGGCCGGCCCGCATTTCGTGCGCGTCTGGCCCGGCGACGCCGACGCCAAATCCGCCGCCCGCCCCGCGACGCTACAGTTTGACGTCGAGCTTCCCAACATCGAATACGAGCGCCCCGGCACCGACCTCGCCACGCTCCAACAGGTCGCCGCCATCACCCACGGCGGCGTCTTCGACGCCTCCCAGCCCGACCAGATCGCCGCCGCGTTCCGCGTCAAACAGGTCGCCCGCATCCTCGAAGACCGCCAGGAAATCTGGAACGCCCCGCTGATCTTCGGAACGATCCTGACGGCGCTGTTCATGGAATGGGTGCTGCGGAAGCGTTATCGAATGGTTTGAGTTTTCGAAAGGAAGGCAGAATGCAGAATGATGAATGCGGAATGAATACCGGCCAATGCCAAGCCTTCTGTGTTCTATTCTGCATTCTGCATTCATCATTCTGCATTTGATTCAATGACGACGTTGAACTCAGCCGTGTCCGCCGACCTTGCCGGCTTGAAAGAGCAACTGGTCGGTCGTTTCGATCGATTCCGCCGGCGGGTGCGGACGCACCTCCTGCTGGAAGGGGTTGCACGCGTACTGGCTGAGATTGCCGGGTTGATCGTCGTAAGCTTCGTGCTCGACCGCGTGTTCCGGCTCGGCGTGGGATCGCGGCTCGTGTTCCTGGCGCTGGCGACAGCATTCGTCGCGTGGGAAACCTGGCGGCACGTCGTTCGGCCGCTGCGGATTCGACTCAATCCGGTCGATCTGGCGACGGCGCTGGACCGCCACCACGCCGCCCGGCACAACGGAAACGGCGACGCAAAGTCTCGCGCCCCGATCGCCGCACGCGTGGCGGCGGTCCTTCAACTGCCGGAGCTTCTGCACGACGCTCGCCCGCCCTCGGAGCCGATGGTTCGCCGGGCGGTGCAGCGGTCGTACGAATCGCTCCAAGACGTCGATTTCGACAGCCATCTCGACCCGCGACGCCGGCACGTCTCGCTCGGCGTGATCGCGGCGGCGGTGCTGGCGCCGATGCTTTTGTCGCTCGTATTTCCGGCGGCGTCGTCGCTGTGGGCCAAACGCTGGCTGGCGGGGTCGAGTCAGGAATGGCCGCAGAAAACACACCTGACCGTCGCGGAATTGGCCGACGGGCGGATTCTCGTGCCGCGGGGGGAGCCGCACGTGCTGCGCGTCGGCGTCGAGCCGGGCAGCGTCGATCCGGAGAATGTTTCCGTCACACTCCGCATCGGTCGCGGCAAAAAGACGACCGGGTCGATGAATCGTTTCGGCCCCGGCGATTACCGCTTCGACCTGCCGCCGTTGCAGGCCGAGGCGACCGTCGAACTGTCCGGCGGCGACGACGAGTTCGGCCCGTTCCGCGTCGAGCCGGTCGATCGGCCGCGCGTCGTCGAGATGGCGCTGTCCTCGCAGCACCCGACACAGGACAAGCCGCAAATGCACCGGTTCACCGGCGTCGACGCCGAGACGGCGTTCCTGCCGAAGACCCGGCTCGAACTCACCCTGACGGCCAACGTGCCCGTCACCGAAGTGCGGATGAAATCTTCGACCCCCGTGCCCGGCCCCGGCGCTTTGCGCCGCCTAAGCGACCGGGCCTTCGCCCTCGCCTGGACGCACGAAGCGCCCGTTCAGGCCAGCTTCGAGCTGATCGGCACGGTCGGCGACCTCGCCTCCGTCCCGACGCCGGTCTCGATCGGGCTCAAAGCCGATCAAGCGCCGCGCGTCACGCTGCAATTTACCGGCGTGCGCCAGCGGATCACGCCGCAGGCGCGGGTGCCGCTCGGCGTGCAATCGCGCGACGATTACGGCCTGGCGAGTGTCGACATCGCTACGCGCGTCGAGCTTCCCGCGGCCGAGCCAACCGCCCCGACTCCGCCCCCGCGGGAAGCGGCGATCGCGCTGCTCGGCCCGGTGAAGCCGGCGACCGAAACCGAAGCTCAGCAGAAACATGAGTTTGACGTGGCGGCGGAAAAACTGTCGCCGGGGGCGTTGCTGTCGTTTACCGGCCGCGCGACGTACGCGTGCTACACCGGCATCCAGCCCGGCCGGTCGCGGACGGTCACCTTCCGCGTCGTCGCCCCAGAAGAGTTGTTCCGCGACATTCTCCTCCGCCAGCAGGCCGAGCGCACGCGGTTCCGCAAATCGATCGCCGAGGCGGAAAAACTCCGCGGCGACCTCAGCGGGCTCGCATCGCCCGAAGCCGCGGTTCCGCTCGCCCGCCAGCACCGCATCGTCCAGCGGGAGGCGGCCCGAATCGGAAATGCGCTCACGGAATCCGTCACCGAAATGCGCCTCAACGCCCTGGGCGGGCCCGAAGCCTGGGACCTTATGGAAAACGGCATCGTCAAGCCCCTGCGCGAGTTAAACGACGGCCTGATGACCGAGCAGCGCGACGCCTTGGACGCCCTGGGCAAAGGCCTGGAGGCGCAAAAACTCGCCGAAGCGGGAACTCGGCAGGAGCAGATCGTGTCCAAGATGAACGAGATCCTGAAGCAGATGTCGCAATGGGACAGCTTCGTCGACGTGTTGAACCAACTGAACGAGATCATCAAGACGCAGGAGAATGTGCGCCAAAACACGGAAAAGCTGAAAGAGACGCAGACGGAAGGCGTCTTCGAGTAGGGGCGAACCTCGCGTTCGCCTGACTTTGAGTAGGGGCGAACCTTGTGTTCGCCCTGACGTTCTTTGAGCAAGAAGCACAGGGCGAACATGAGGTTCGCCCCTACGAAAATATGCGAGCCGGCGTTACCATGAATCCCGTCCGTCACTCCCGTACAAAGGGTTTTTCAATGCGTAGCGTCAACAGGCTGATCCGCCGTGTGTGCCTCGGGTTACTCCTGATCATTTTCGTCCTGCCCGCCGCCCGCGGCGAGGAGCAAAAGCCTGCCGGCGCAAGCGCGGCCGCGACGGCGAAGAAGCCGGGCTCGATCACCGGCGCTTCGGTCAGCGACATCGAGAAGATCCAGTTCCTTCAGAAAAATGCGTCGGCACAGTTGCAGGAGCTTCAGGAGCGGATGTACCGCCTTGCCGAGCTGACCCGCGAAGCCGAGCCGGACGACGCGGCCCGGCTGCTGATGGCGGTGCGTAAGGCGCGGGAGCAACTGGTCATCGAGCAGATGAAGGAAGTGCTCGATCTGCTCGGCAAGACCGAACTCGGCAAAGCGGTCGACGAGCAGAAGCAGGTGCTGGTCAAGTTGGAAGAGCTCAAGAAGCTGCTGCTGTCCACCAATCTCGATTTGCAGATGCAGCTCGAGCGTCTCAAGAAACTCCAGGCGGCGCTGGCCAAGCTGGAAGGCGTTATTAAGGAAGAGCAGCGGCAGAAGGGCGAGGCCGGCAAGTTGGCCGAGCAGGAGAAGAAGGGCACGCCGCTCGACGCCAAGCCGCTCGACGGACTGAAACAGGACCAGGAGCGCAACCGCCAGGCGACTGGCGCCGTGTCGCAGATGACCAAGGAGCTCGGTCAGGCCGGCGCGAAGGCCGGGGAAGCGCTGGGCGGGGCGTCGCAGTCGATGTCGAACGCCGAAGGCAGCCTCGGCGGCAAGAAGCCCGGCGAGGCCGAGAAAAAACAGGGGGAAGCGGTCGAAGCGCTTAAGAAAGCGAAGGAAGAGCTCGAGCGCGAAAAGCAGAAGCTTTTGGAAGAAATCGCCAAGCAGGTCCGCGGCCAGGTGATCGAGAATCTTAAACACATGCTCGAGCGTCAGGAGCAGATCCGCAAAGCCACCGAAGCCCTCGTCCCGAAGATGGCTGCCGCCCAGCGGGAATCGACGCTGCGTGCAAAGGAATTGGCCCGGGCCGAGGAGCACATCGTCACCGTCGCCGAGCAGACGGTTCAGCTCATCGAAGAAACCCAGTTCAGCATCGCGCTGCCGCCGGCGATCCGCTCGATCCAGAGCGAGTGTGTGTACGTCATGGCCGACCTGAATTCCGCCAAGGTCGACGCGGGCGTGGTGGCGTCGGAAAAGCGGATCGAGAAGGACATCACCGAGCTGCTCGACACGCTCAAGCAGTCGGCGAGCATGGGAAACTCCGGCGGGCAGTGCAAGAGCTGCAAGGGCAACAAGAATAAGCTGCTGGCCGAGCTGAAGATCATGCGTCTGTTGCAAAACCGCGTGAACACCGACACGCGCGACGTCGACGCCAGCCGGGCCTCGGTCGCGGAACTTGGCGCGCCGATTCGTGACAAGATCGTCGGCGTCCGCGACAGCCAGGCGAAAGTTCACGAGGCGATGGACAAGCTCCACAAGTCGTCGTGCCCGGATTGCATCGGCGGGCATTAACGGGTTTGCAACAGCCGGTGACGGTCTGAGGTAGCTGCGTCGCCTGCGTCGCTTCGTGCAGTCCTGGCCCGGGATGCGACGCAGGCGTCGCGGCTACGATGTGATGCGGCGGTATTACAAAACGCGGGCGAGACGCCCGCTCCACGAGGTGTAATGATGAAACCGAATTACCTGTTGATAGCCGGGACGATTGTTGCGGGTCTATGGTGCGTCGCGGCGAAGGCCGACGTCGCGGCCGTCGCGCCGCCGGCGGAACCGACCGTGCAGCCGCCCGAGTCGATTTATGACCGGGCGTTTGACGAAGCGTTCAAGAAAAGCACCGAAGGCTGGCTTGTGGACCCGCTCCGCTTCATTGAAGAGGACATGGCCCTGTCCTACACCGAGCTAAACGCGATGAAGACGGACAAGCCGGTGCAGAAGATTCAACACCAAGCATTTACTCGACTCGAGGCGGTCATCAAATTGCTGGAGAAGGAATGCTCTGGCGGAGCGGGCGGGGGAGCAAATCCGACGAAGCCGCTCGGAAAGTCCGTCATCGCCAAAGGCCCCGGCGGGCAGGGCGAGATGCACGATCCCAAAGCCGGCGACAAGCAGTGGGCGACGCTGCCGCCGAAGCAGCGCGAGCAGATTCTCCAGTCGAAAACGCAAGGATTCCCGCCGGGCTTTGAAGCGGTCCTGCAAAGCTACTACCAGCGGCTCGCGCAGGAGCAAGTGGACGGGGCTTCGCCGGCCGCGGCGCCGGCGGGCGACGAACAGCCGGCGACTCAGGGGGCAAAGTGATCAACCGATCGAAGCGGCTCGCGGGCGGGGTGTGGATACTGGCCGTTACACTCGTGTGCGCCCCGGTCGCGCCGTCGCGCGGCGCGTCGGTGAAGAAAGCGGACGACGCGACGGTCTCCGGTCCGCTGGTCGCGCTCGAAAAAGGCGCGGTCGTGCTGAACGTCGACGCCGGCGGAAAGCCGCAGCGCACGTCGGTGTCGCTGGAGGACGTCGTCGAAATTACGATCGACCCCGCCTCCGACGTTCCACCGCCGCCGCCCGATCCCGCCGCGCCGAGCCTCTCGGCCTCGGAAGGCAAAGGGCCGGAGTACGTGAGCCTGTTCGACGGAAAAACGTTGAACAACTGGGAAGGCGAGCAGGACGTCTGGTCGGTTCGTGACGGCGTTCTCACCGGCGCCGTCACGGAAGAAACGAAAACCGCGAAAGTCACGTTCATCACTTACACCGGCGGCGAATTCGCCGACTTCGAGCTGCATTACAAGTTCAGGATCACCGGCGGCCGCCCTAACTCGTCGGGGTTGCAGTTCCGCTCGCACCTGTGGGAACACGACGGATTGAAGGACGTCAACGGCTACCAGCAAGACCTCGGCATGCCCGCGGGTCTGTGCGGCGGCATCGTCGACAGCGGCACGAACGCCAACGGACAGCCAGTCAAATCCGCCGTCGGCGAACGCGTCGTCTATAACGCCGAGGGCGAGCGGCAGTCTTCCCCCCTGGGAAAATCGGCCGACGAGCTTAACGCGCTGTTGAAAACGACCGACTGGAACGACGCCGTCCTGATCGCCAAGGGCAACCGGATGGTCAGCATGATCAACGGCGAGGTGTTCGCCGACGTTACCAACGATTCGCCGAACGCTTCGACAGAGGGCCTGTTCGCGTTCCAAATCAGCCGGCGCACGGTCATGACGGTCGAGCTGAAGGATCTCCGGGTCCGCAAGCTGACCGACAGCGACGCGCCGCGCGTGCGCGGTTTGGCGTGGGACCGCGTGAAAGCAGAGGTGGACGCCGCCCGCGTGAACACCGCCGCCGCGCAGCCGGACGTCACCCGCCTCTTCGACGGTAAGACGCTCGGCGACTGGGCCGGCGACACGAAGTTCTGGTCGGTGCGCGACGGCGCGATGACGGGCGTCGTCCGCAACGGCGACGCCGAAGCGGGCAGCACCTATCTCTACTGGCAGGGGGGGCAGGGCGGCGAGTTGGCCGACTTCGACCTCCGCTTCCGCTACAAGATCACCGGCGGCTACTCCGGTTCCTCGGGCCTGTTCTACCGCGGCAAGGTCCTCGACGCCGGCGCGTTTCGCGTCAACGGCTACCAGTTTAACCTCGGCGACGAACCCGAGCAGTCCGGCACCCTGTGGGACGGCAGCCGCGAAGGCGGCAACCCGGTGCTGCTGGCCGGCATCGGTGAGAAGGTCATTGTGAAAAACGGCGGCGCACGCGAAGTCGGCGCGCTCGCCAAGAATTCCGTCGAGCTGCTCGCCGGGATCAAGCGCGGCGACTGGAACGAAGCCCGCCTGAACGTCCAGGGCAACCATTTCATCCAAACGATCAACGGCAATGTCGTCGCCGACGTGATCGACGAAGGGGCGGCGGCGCAGATCAAGGCCGGCGTGATTGCCTTCCAACTCGACCGCCGGCAGTCCGTGACCGTGCAGTTCAAAGACCTCGAGCTGCGCCGCGGCGACGCCGCGACGAACGTCCGATGGGTCGTCCGTCTGACGAACGGCGATCAGCTCAGCGGCACTCTTGACGCGTGGAATGACCAGGGGATTCAGCTCAAGACCGACTCCGGCGTGCTCGTCGTTCCGGTGAAGCAGGTCCGGGAAATTTGGCACGCCACCGACGATGAAATCAGCAAGGCCCGCGCCGCGGCACAGTCGGATAAACCCGCCGGCCGGGCGACGGAAGACGTCGCCTTCGCTCGAAAGGACGAACAGATTGTGCCCGTCGGCGGCTTGGCGCTCGGCGCGGACGTCGGCGGTACGGGCGCCGGTGCGGGCGGGGGATCGCTCAAATTCCGCTTCCGCGATCAGGAACGGAAAATCGTCTTTGAAAAGCTCGTCGGCGTCGTCCTCGCCGTCGCCGAAGACGCGGCCGTCGACGATTCGCTCCAACAGTCGCTCGCGTTGAAATCCGGCGACGTGATCTCCGGAAAATGGACGAAGCTTGACGCCGGCACGATCACCCTGGACACGCCGTGGGGCGCGGCGCTGAACGTGCCCGTCAAGGACGTCGAACGCGTCCGCACTAAAAACGGCCGGCTCGTGTTCGTCTCCGACCTCGCGCCGGCGCAGGTCGAGCAGGTTCCGTACTTCGACCGGCTCATTCCGTACCGCGTCGACAAATCCTCCGTCGGCGGCCCGATCAAGCTCTCGACCGGCGAGCACGCCAAGGGGTTGTCAGTCCACTCCCACACAATCCTCCGCTACGACATCGGCCGGCGGTTCGAGAAATTCCGCACGAAGCTCGGTTTCCAGCAGCCGGAGGGGAAGATCGGCCGGGCGAAGGTCCGCGTTCTCGGCGACGACAAGGTGCTCCACGAAATCGCCGACGCCCGCGGCGACCAGCCGCCCGTCGACCTGGACCTGCCCGTGGCCGGCGTCAGCCGGCTCACGCTCGAAGTCGATTTCGGCCCCGACCAGGACGTCGGCGACCGCGTCGTCTGGGCCGACGCCCGCCTGCTCCGCGCGGCGGCAAGCAAATGAATGAAAAAGCCCCACGGAGAGGTTGTACGTCGCCTCATACGGATCGTGATGAATCCTCGCGCGAGTTCAGGGCCGCTGAAGCGGCCCTGCCGGCTCACTACTGTCCGGTTAGAAAGCCGTGTTAGGCTTCGTTGCGCTCGATCTGGTCGAATCAGATGGATCCGATGTT
>JBKJRK010000634.1:0-4539 GCA_046593135.1 Tepidisphaeraceae bacterium
CTCGGCCGTGCCGGTCGATACGGACGGCTCGGCGCCGGCGCCCGGCATCCATGCCTTGCTCGTGGTCTTCCACGAACCGACGAACGGTTCGAGGTTCTTGTGCATCTCGTTCGCCGAGCCGGCCTCGATGCACTTCTTCATCATCTCCGCCACCTCGGGCGCGGCACCGGACGACGCTTCGTCCTTCGACAAAGCGGACCGGGCGGCAAGAACGCCGAACCCGAGCATGGCCACTAAAACAAATCGGTTGCGGGCGCGCATGAGAAACCTCCAATCAAAGAGTAAGCGGAGCCGCTCTGTTGTCAGCGCAGAGCAATGGGCTTAGGGTAACGACCTCTTGCCGCGAGGCAAATCAAGAGTTGAAAAAGAACAGGTTAACGCCATGCCCTCCGACAGCTCATTCGACATCGTCTCCGAGATCGACCTCCAGGAAATGGACAACGCCGTCGGCCAGGCGATCAAGGAAGTCATCACCCGGTACGACTTCAAAGGCTCGGCCGCCTCCATTTCTGAGCTGAACCGCAAGGAAAAAGAGCTCACGCTCACCGCCGACGCCGACTCGCAGTTGGAATCGGTCAAGCGCGTGCTTGTCGAGAAGATGATTAAACGCGGCGTCGATCCGAAGTGCCTCGATTACCAAAAGCTCGAGCAGGCCACTCACAAGACCGTGCGACAGAAGGTGAAGCTCAAGAGCGGCATCGACAAGGACACGGCCAAGACCATTCAGAAGACGATCAAGGAACTGAAACTGAAGGTAAATGCGTCGATCCAGGGCGAGGCGCTGCGCGTCAGTGGGTCGAAGAAAGATGACCTCCAAGCGGTCATCGCGCATTTCAAGGCCAACCCGCCGGGCATCCCGGTGCAGTTCAATAATTTCAGGTGAGGAGCAGGGGTCAGTGGTTAGTAATCAGTAGTCAGTGGTCAGGGGTCAGTGGCGGCGGTAGTAATCGGCGTGCTGGTTTTTCCGGCCACCGGGCACTAGCCACTGGCCACTTCTTATCGGACACCAAGGCCGCCGCGCGACGATCGGCGCTTTGAACTCAAGGCCCCTCGTCGGGCGGGCCGATGGACGGGTGAAGCCGAGGTGAGGAACCTTCTTATGCCAAGCTGGGTGTTACCCGCGGTCGCGGCCGAGTTGTGGGGGGTGCCCGTGGAGCAAGTCCTCGCCGACATCGCGAGCGGCCGGGCGCCGTCGCGCGTCGAGGGGGAGTTTCTGTTCGTGGACATCGACCCGTGCAGTGAAGTGACCGAATCGGCCCCGCGTCTCCCGTACCGCCGCTCGCTGGCCTGGACCCCGGTTCAAGCCGAACCGCTCATTACGCCTGCGGAGCGCGAAGCACTCCTTGAAGAATCGGAAGAAGTGACCGAACGTTTCGAATCGAACGACGCCGACGAGCTGTTCGCGGAGATTGAAGACGCACCGATCGGCGACGCACCTGCCCCGCTCGCGCTGACCGAAGACGATACGCCCGACTGGGAAGCCGTGAGATCGCGCGTCTCCCGCATGCGGCGGCCCCCGGCAATGCGCGACGCCGCCTGAGCGATCGACGCGTCGAGATGATTTCTTAAACGGATTTCAGTTGGTTCTCGCGCGTCGGAGATGATCTCCCGCCCTGCGGGCGGCCGCGAACCGGGATAGATTCCGGGCGCGGGAATTAGATGAAATCCGTATCAGACGCCGTGGGATGCCGATCCCGCGGTTTTTCGTTTGCCCAACGCGGTCGAAAATAGCACGTCACGAACTGTTATACTCGCGTCGCATGAACGACATGAAGCCGGCTGACCTGACGGCGTTACTGTCGGGGGGATACGCGAGGGCGCGGCGGGTCGCCCACGCATTGAGCGGCAACGACGCGGTCGGGCGCGCAGTGGCGGGCGTGCTGGTGCGGCGAAGCATAGAACTGCTAGAGCGGTGGCGGGATACGTCTTCGCCGGAAAACTGGTTTTACCACCACGCCGTCCTGAACACGCGCACGGTCGACGCCGTCCCGGCCGATCCGAATCAGGACCCGCTCGTCCTTCACACCCCCGCCGCCGCCGACCCGGCTTACGTCGCTTTCGTCCGCGCGTTGCGCCACCTGCCCGTCCAACAGCGCGAAGCATTCATTCTGCATCACGGCGAGCGCCTCAACACCCGCCTGCTCGGCGTCGCGATGGACTGCTCGATGCAGGCCGCCGAAACACACCTGCGCGCGGCGACGGACGCGTTACAAACAGTAAGCCAAGGCGCCGTCGAACGGCAGGCGGGCGTAATGGCCGGGGCATACGCGGCCATGCAGGCCGCCCAACCCGATGCGACGCCGGTCGTTCAAGTTCACCTCGCCCGCGCCCGGCGACGAATCTGGTTCGGTCGCGCGAGACGCATCGCGGTCGTCGCGCTCATCCTGGCCGCCCTCATCTGTGCGTTTTGGATTTTCCGCGACAACGGGCTTGGGCTTGTTCGATGAAGGCGCCGACGGTGGTGCGGCGGTCGCGCGGGGAGCGGATTATAAATCGATGACGGTATCCGGCTTGGCCAGCTCGATCATGCAGCCGGTGCCGCGGGAGGCTTCGAGCAGCTCTTGATCCATCGCGAGTTGTTCGCCCCACTCGCGGTCGGGGTCGTGGTGTCCGATGAAGGTGCGCTTGATGCGGCACTCCAGCGACCGGCGGACCACGTCTTCAAGGCAGCCGTGACCCCAGTCCAGCTTGGGGACGGCGGGCGCGGTGCCGATCCCCTTTTGGCCAAGGTATTCCGAGATGCGGTACTGCCCGTCGAAGTAACCGGCGTCGGCGCCCGTGCAGTGCGCCTTGAGACGCTCTTCGGCCGCCATGCTTTCGATCTGCCGCTCGTCGGCGGGGTCTAAGCCGTGGCGGAGTTCGTGATCGGTGCAGAAAACGAACGACTTGCCCCCCCGCTCAACCTTGTACGCCAGCACACGCGTCAGACCGTGGTAGACGTTGAACGGCGTGATCGTCATCCGCCCTATCCGGACCGGCTCTCGAATGTCGCGCACGTCCCAAGCGGTCTGGACGCCTTTGACGTAGCCCCCTTCGTCGTCGGCGTTGCGAAGCTCGGTCGCCTTGAACTTGGCGGCCATCATCGTGTAGTCGAGCGGGTCGTCGAGGTGTGTCGTGTCGCTGATCTTCCGGCAAAATATGCCGAACCGCTCGTCCAGCGCCTGGAGAAACCGGTAGCTGCCGTAGACGTGCACCGTGAACGGATTGTTGCGGATGAAAACGAAACGCGAGAACGGCAGTCCGCTCCGGTGGTCGAGGTGTTCGTGGGAGCCGAAGAAATGGAGCGTGCGGTCTTCCCGATCTTTCCAACGCTTGAGAATCGAAAATGCGAAATGGCGGATGCCGCTGCCGCCGTCAAAGAGGATGACGTCGCCGTCGGCGGTTTCGACCTCGATGCAGGTGGTCTCTCCGCCGTAGACAGGGAAATCGGGCAGACCCAGGCGCGTCTGGTAGGCCTCGATGGACTCCGGAGTCGCCGGGCCGCCGAGAACGTCTTCAATGCGAACGCCCCCGCCCGCCACGCCGCCTTTGCCGACGGATGCCATGTCCTTGAACGCTTTCTCGAGCGTATAGACGGCGACTTGGCGGGTAAATTCCTGGATGACGTAGAGCGGCGGATGCACGGGGCAACTGCCCTGCACGCCCCAAAACCGGATGCGCAGGTTCTGCACCGGCCCGTTCGCCTCAAGGCCCTGTTGGGCTCGTTCGCTCATACGCCGCCGTTCCGATCAACGCGTTCTCTGCATGCACGAGCCGAGAGCCCCACTCTGTCGGGGCTATGAGTTGGCCGTTTATCATCGACGTCGGGATCGACACCGTCGCGCAATTCCATGATAGAACGAATACACCCGTTCACCAAAGGTTTCTCGCCACCCGGCTATCGGCGCCGTAGGCTCACACGACCGACCTTCTACGTTATCGGACAATCGAAGCCGATTGCACCACAAACCCTTGGCACGCCTGAACGCAACCACGTCGCACAACCCAACGGCTTACGACATCGCCCTCAAGCTCAAACGCTTGCGATCGACTGAGAGGGTTACACGCGGGAGAAATTCGCTCGAGATATGAACGCCGTACAACGAATTGTCCAAGCCAACGAAAAACCCCGGCGACGAGCCGGGGTTCGGATCAAAAGCGGGTGAAGGGGGTCGAACCCTCGACATTCACGTTGGCAATATCATCGCCCACCACAACTAACCTACAGCCCAGTTCAGCACTTACAACTTCCACCGATGAGCCGCGCAGAATTAGCGCAGAAAGCTCGGGACACACCACCGACGACGCCGCCCTCCTCGCCGGACTTCTCACGATCTGGTCGGAACTGTCACGCACCACGCAAGAAGCACTCCTCGCCCTCGCGCGATCGTCCAAACCGCCATGAGAATCGAGGGAGGGAGGGAGACTCGATATTCACCGCAACTTTTGCGGCGAATACGGCCCCTATTCACCGCACGCACGTTTCCGCATCGGCGGCTGTTGGCTTTGAGCGACACGGAATTAACTGAGCGGCTGGTGACTGAGCGCCCGCGCCGCTTC
>JBKJRK010000580.1:0-17322 GCA_046593135.1 Tepidisphaeraceae bacterium
AGGTGGCGGTAGCCCCCGGCACCCATCAACTCTACCGCTTTTTGTACGCTTTGGTGGCGGGTAACGGTCTTGGGTCCGGGCGTCATGACGTCGCCTACGGGCGTTGAAGTTTCCAAACCCATTGCCATTACACGGCTTACGAAATCTCGCTCGGTAAAAATTCCGACCAGTTTTCCCTCGGTCATGAGCAGCATGCACCCCGCCCGCCGCTCCGTCATCCGGCGGACGATCTCCCCGACGCTTGTCTCGGGACCGGCGACGCACGGGTCACGGAGCTGAAGCCGGCTGACTGGGTCGGAACGAAGCGACTTGGCTAGCGTGGTCGCCATCAAACGTGCCTTTCAAACTCTTCCAGGGCGCATCGCATCAAGAGCCTACAGGCGGGTTGGGTAGAAACGGGTGCTCATTTCAACGCCCCGCACTCGCATTTTCCGGGCCACCAACCTAGCAGGTCGGTTCGCGGCATACAACACGCTGTTAAATCATCCGCCGGACCGTATCTGACGGCCACCTTCTTCAACCGGACCCGACGGTTCACGAGCAAATGATATCGGATTTATGCCAAAGTTCTTCTTGACCTCATTTTGTGAAGACAGGCAAAATGCGACAACCATGATCCAACGATACCACACCATTATCAGGCCACAGCCGAACGGCTTGTTCGTCGGCTGGGTGGAAGAAATTCCTGGAACTCTTACCTACGGCGAATCTCTCGCCGCTTGCCGTGTCAACCTGCGCGAAGCACTCACCCTCATCGTCGATACGCACCGCGATGAAGCGAGGCTGTGCGTCGACGGGTCCTGCATCCTCGAGCCAATGGAAATCGAGGTCGCCGATTCGCCCGCGCAATACGTTCAACACGCCTGATTCACGTCCGTCGTTTCCGGGGGATTCGGCTTCGGACATGTCGGTGGATGCCTGCTATGTCACGCGAGTTAATCGCTACCGGCAATTCCGCGCACTCGTTCAGGCGTGAAACCGTGTAGCGCTAAAGTTGTGTGACGCGGGCGGCTCGCCCGCATGTGTTTCCGCAAAGACGCCCGCGACACGAGCCAAGTCGCCAACCGTTCTAACTCGCATTGCTCCCCACCTTGTCCCCGATCGCGGCGGGTGCGGTCGAAGGCGCCGTTGTGGGCGATTGACGCAAATCGCCGTCGCCCCCGAGATCCGCTTCGGTTAACGGCGGCAAGTCTGGGGCACCCTCGACGCCGATGATTTGCTGGACGCTTGTGTACCTCGGGATAGAAAGCGCCTGGCGGGCCTGCCTCGCCTTCTTCTTGAGCCGTGCGCTTTTTTCTTCTTCGCCGTCCCGTTCGCCGTAAAGCTGTTCGAGGTCGCGTTTGAGGTCGTAATACAACCGCGGGTAGCTCAACCGAATTGCCCGGCCCGTGGAGTCGCGGCCGTAGCTTTGTGCTTCGATGCGGCGAATGCTTCGCTCGGTGTCGTCAATGTCACGGCCGAGCTGCTCGATGCGGTCCTGCACCTGCTCGAACTCCGCTTCCATTCGTTCGAGCTTGTCGTTGATCTGATCCTGCTCGGCCTTGACCTGGCCGAGTTCCGTCTCCTTGACCCACGTCGAACCCCAACGGAAAAGCCCTTCTTTTTTCATTCGCGTCTGGAGCGCCATGTCCTGGGCGTTGAACAGGAGGACGACATTTTTCGCCGCCTCGTTGTCGCGCTGGGCTTCGGGCAGCTCGTTGAGCGCCTCGGCGACGTTGTCGAGGATCGGGCGGACCATCGGGGCGGCATTCATCGCCTGTCCGTAATAATTGATGGCACCGAGATATTGCTTGTTGGCGGACAGGATGACGGCGACGTTGTTGAGCGAGGGAGAATGATCCGGCGAGAGTTGGATGACGCCGTCAAACGCCTTGCGGGCCGCGGCTGTTTGCCCTTGCCGGAACAGCACCACGCCGCGGAGGTATAACGCCGCGGCGTTTTGGGGGTCTTCGGCGAGCGTGGAGTCGATGGCCGCGGTGGCTTCCTTCAGCTTCCCCTGTAATAGCATCCGGCGGACGTCCGCCGTCCGTTCCGCCGCCGCGGTTTGGCGGAGCGCCTGCTCGTCCTTCGTGACCCACTTATCGCCGACCTTCACCTTCCCGTCGGCGAGGCGCTGTTCCCAAATCTCCACATCCTTAAGCGCTTCTTCAACGACAGGCAGCCCGACGTGTTGCTCGACGAACTTTTTGTACCGGCCAAGAATTTTCCTGATGTCCGTCTGTCCCTCGACCGTGCGGCGCAGCGACAGAAGGCGTTGCAGCGGCTCTTCCGCCGGGTTGCCGCGCTTGGCTTCGAAGCCCTTGACCTTATCGGCGTCGACGTTGACCACCGTGCCGTCGGCCGTCTTCACCGACCAGCCGGCTTCGGTTTTTCGGAGAATGTCTCCTTCGACCTTCGTGCCGTCCTTGAGGTAAACGACATCCGCCCCCGCGCGCAACATCATCGCCGGCGGCGCTAACAGCGTCAGACTCCACACGGACAGCAGCGCGGTCCATTTCATCGCCGGCCCCAATCGTTCGGGATGCGACTCAAGTTTAGTCACCGAACGTGCGGGGGGAAAATGAAACTAAAAAATGGCACGGGTTGGCTCACGCGTGACGTTCACGCGGCGGTCGGATTGCGCAGTGTTATCCGCCCAGCGACGGGCCCCGTATTACCGGCAGTCGTAGTCCCGGTGGTAATAGCGGGGGGCCGGGCTGTAGTAGTAGGTCGGGGCGCTGTAGCCACAGTCGTCGTAGTAAATCCGCGGCGCGGGCCGATAGTATGTTTCACGGTACACCGGGCGCGGCGCGTAGTAGCGCGGCGCACTGTAATAGCGTGGTGGACAATACGCCGGCGCGTAGTCGCGGCCGTAGGACCGGCCGCTGGAATAGCGGAAGCCCACGTCGGAGTGATGCCCCCGGCGGTAACCGTGGTCCGAGTAGCCAAAGCCCACTGAAATGTCGAACGAGCTACGGCTCCGCGCCTCGGCCTGATCGGGCAAGGCGGCCACGAGAGTCAAAGCGCTAAGCACCGGTATTGCGAGTGTCCATTTCATACGGCACCAATTCCTTTCAGCCACCCGCGACACCCGTCGCAGCCGGCCTCTCGTTACGCAAGACACGTCATGCGGAGTCCGGTTAGTCGAGTTCGGCGGCCTCAATTTCGGCGTTTATAGGACTTTGACGCCAAAAACGCCGCAAAACACAGACTGTCGCACAACGGTCCGCCAATCTCTGAAACTAGTTAACCGGCGACGGAGCAGACTTGTTCCCGGCCGACGCCGGCGCGCAAACGACCAGGTTGTCGCGATGGACCACTTCGTCGTAAGCCGCTTCGTGCAAAAGAGATCGGACCTCGGCAGTCTTTTTTCCGCGAATCTTGTCTACGTCGCCGGCGGCGTAATTCGACAGCCCGCGGGCGAGCAAGCGCCCGTCGGCGCCATGAATTGCCACCACGTCGCCGCGCTCGAAGTCCCCTTCGACCTTGATAATGCCTGCGGGCAGCAGGCTCCGATTGTTTTGCGACACCGCCTTGGCCGCGCCGTCGTCGATGACGATCGTCCCGGTCGCCCGGGCGCTGCCGATCCACCGGTTCCGCGACGACATCTTCCGGCTCGCCGGCACGAACAGCGTTCCAACCTCTTCGCCGTCGAGAATGTGCGTAAGTATGTTCTCGCTTCGGCCGTTGGCGACGACCATCACTTCGCCCGATTCGGTGACCATCCGGGCGGCCTCGATTTTGGAATTCATCCCTCCCTTTCCGAGCGCGGATTTTTCGACGCGCACGAGGTCTCGTGCCGCGGCGATGCTGTCGACGAGCCGGACGGATTCGCCGTGTGCGTCCAGGATTCCGTCAACGACGCTGAGCAAAACGAGCAAATCCGCCCGTAAAGCGTGAGTCACCAAAGCCGCGAGGATGTCGTTGTCGCCGAAGGTGATCTTGACGATTTCGTCGGTGCTGACGGTGTCGTTCTCGTTGATAACGGGGATGACGCCCATTTCGTGGGCTGCGTGGATCGTATTGCGAAGGTTGAGGAACCGCGTGCGGTGGTCGATATCGTCGCGCGTAAGAAGGATCTGCCCGACGGTTAGCCCGTGCGGCTTAAACGCCGCCGCCCACTCGTCCATCAGCCGCCGCTGCCCCACCGCCGCGACGGCTTGGAGCTTGGCAAGGTCGGTGGGCCGTTTCGGCAAGTTCAGCTCGCGCAGCCCCGCCCCGATCGCGCCGGAGCTGACGATCGTCACCTTCACCCCTCGTCCTCGCAGTGTCGCAACCTGCGCCGCCATCTTTCCCAGGAAAGGGCCGTCCAACCGGCCTTCCTTATCAG
Organism: Tepidisphaeraceae bacterium; assembly: GCA_046593135.1. Classification (GTDB taxonomy): domain Bacteria; phylum Planctomycetota; class Phycisphaerae; order Tepidisphaerales; family Tepidisphaeraceae; genus JBKJRK01. The sequence goes on from JBKJRK010000580.1 coordinate 4,310, forward strand.
ACAGAAGCTGTGTGCCGAGCTTCACGACTGCCGTTCTGACGGCGGAGAGGTATTTTTTGCGGGTGGGATTCATAAATGCGAAAGCATTGTAACGCCCTTTCCCTGCAAGGTCTTGCCGCTTGTTGCCGCTCACGAGTGTTAATTTGGGTAAAGCATTTTCCGGCCCTTCGTCGATACCTCAATTGTCGCAAGTTATCCAGTTTAACATGCGACAACGAAAAATGGTGGCAGGGACGCCTCCAAATGTGAAACTAGAGAAACCGCGAGAGGACTTTGCGGTACTCACTAGAAAGAGACGTCCATGGCCACTATCAGCAACAACACCGTGACCGCAAGCCTCACCAGCGCTTATGTTGAGTTTCTGCTCGCCGGCGACCGTAGCGGCGCCCGCCGGCTCATCGAAGGGGCGTTGGCACAAGGCCTTGAGCCGATCGATCTTCTCAACGACCTGATCTGGCCGACGATGGAAATGCTCCAGTCGCTCTACCGAGATGACCGCATCACGATCAGCAGCCTGAACCTGGCGACGCGTCTCAACCGCGCTATTACCGACCAGCTTTGCTTCCAACTGCCCCGTTCAGAGAACAACGGCAAGAGCGTTTTGCTCTTCTGCGGCGATGACGAGCCGGAGGAACTCGGCGGACAGATTACCGCCGACCTTTTCGAGTCGGCCGGGTATACCGTCCGCTTCGCCGGCGGCGGGGTGCCGGAGGACGAAGTCCTCAAGCTGATCGGCGACACGCGCCCGGACCTGCTCGTCCTGTTCGGTACTCTGCCGAGCGGCGTGCCCGCGGTGCGCAAGCTGATCGACTACCTCCGCGACGTCAACAGTTGCCCCGACATGCAGATCATGTGTTGCGGCGGGATCTACAAGCGGGCCGAAGGCCTTGCCGAAGAAATCGGCGCCGACCTTTACGCCCCCGACGCCGCCGACGCGGTGCGTGTCGCCGGCGAAGACCCGACTCGCAAGGCGACCGTTGACCAGCAAACCGTCGGACGGACCCGCCGGGTCCGCAAAGCCGCCGCCCGCCGGGAGCAGCACGGCACGCGGTCGATCGCGCCGCAGACCGGGCCGATCGCGGAAGTAGCCTAATGAGTCACGTGATACGTGAGGAGTGATGCGTGAAACAGGAACCCTGGCTTCACGCATCACTTCTCACTCGTCACGCATGTTGCGGGGGTCGATCACTTTCCACGCAGCGTTTTCAGCGATCCGGCGACTCGTCCCACTCGATTGCCCAGATTCCGCGCGGTTGTCAGTTCGCGGTCTTCCGGCTGTCGGGAGTTGTCTGCCCCGGCAAGGGTGCCGGCCCCGTACGGTGAGCCGCCGATGCCGTCTGTGGTGAGGATTTGGGGATTTTCGCCGTAGGCGGTGCCGACGAGGATCATGCCCAGGTGAAGGAGGGGGACAAAGCTGGTGAGGACGGTCGATTCCTGGCCGCCGTGAATCGAGCCGGTGCTGGTAAACACGCCGGCCGCCTTCATTTCGAGTTCGCCTTTCATCCAGAGCCCGCCGGTGGTGCCGAGAAAGGCGTTCATCTGGACGATCATGTTGCCGTAGCGCGTGGGCGTGCCCCAGCAGATGCCGTCGGCCCAGCGCAAATCGTCGTGGGTGACCTCGGAGATGTCTTTCTGCGATTCGACGCTCGCCTGGTAATGCTTGCTGCCGGCGTTGGCCTTGCGGAATTCTTCCAGCTCGGGAAACCGGCGGAGCCGAACGTCTGCTCCGGCCACGCCCTTCGCGCCCTCGGCGACGGCCCGGGCCATGGTAAAGACGTGTCCGTACGCACTGTAGTAGACGACGAGAATGTTGGTGGGCATGAGCGCTCCTTCGATTCGTGGTGCGCATCATAGGCACGAGACGAAGGATGCGGGACGGTCGTTCTTTTGTTTACAATGCGTCCCGATCGTATCCAACCCGCAGGCTTCCGCCTGCGGCTACCACGCAAGCGGTCGTGGACTCAAACGCAAGACCCGTATCATTCGCCCGCCGGTGAGATTGTTGCCGAAGCTGGGGCGAAGCCGTGGCGGAGCGTGTTCTCCGTGACGGTGCGTGCGACCATGAATTGGGGGAGATAATCGGCGCCGCCGGCCTTGGGGCCGGTGCCGGAGAGCTTGAAGCCGCCGAAGGGCTGGCGGTCGACAAGGGCGCCGGTGATTTTTCGGTTGATGTAGAGATTGCCGACACGGAACGATTGGCGGACGCGCTCGATGTTGCCCGGGCTGCGGGAATACAGGCCGCCGGTCAGGGCGTATTTTGAGTCGTTGGCGATACGAAGGGCGTCGTCGAGGTCGCGGGCTTTGACGACGGCGAGCACGGGACCGAAAATTTCCTCAGTCGCGATGTCGGCCTGCGGATCGACGTCGGTGAAGATGTGCGGGCCGACGTAACAACCTTCATCGGCGAGCGAGCCAACGTCCCCGGCATAGGCGAGGCGCGACCCGGCCTTGGCCTGCTCGATCGTCGCGAGAATCCGATCGCGCGCTTCGTTATCGATGACCGGCGGGACACTCGTCCCCGGATCTTCCGCGGGTCCGACCTTCAGGCTCTTCGTTGCTTCAATCAGCCGGGCGAGGAACGCGTCGTACACGCCGTCGAGCACGATCGCACGGGAACACGCCGAGCACTTCTGGCCGGCGTAGCCGAAGCTGCTGTCGACTACGCCGGCGACGGCGTCGTCGAGGTCGGCGTCGTCGTCAATGATCGTGGCGTTTTTGCCGCCGAGTTCCGTTATGACGCGTTTGATGTAGTCCTGGCCGGCCGAAACCTCGGCCGCCTGGCGTTGGATCGCCAAGCCGACGGCGCGGGAGCCGGTAAAGGCGATGACGGAAACGTCCGGGTGCGTGACCAGGGCCGGCCCGACTTCCTCGCCGGCGCCGGGCAGGTAGTTCACAACCCCGGCGGGGACGCCCGCTTCCTCCAACACTTCCATGAGCTTCGCCGCGATGACGGCCGACTGCTCGGCGGGTTTCATGACCACCGCGTTGCCGGCGACGAGCGCCGCCGCGGTCATGCCGGTGAGGATGGCGAGCGGAAAATTCCACGGGGCGATAACCACCGCCACGCCGCGGCCTTCGTAGAACGTCGCGTTGGATTCGCCCGGCACGTCACGCCGCCGCGGTTCAGCCAAGCGGAGCATATCGGCGGCGTAGAACTCGCAGAAGTCGATCGCCTCGGCGACGTCGGCATCCGCCTCGCGCCGCGGCTTGGCGGTTTCCACGACTTCCCAGGCCGCCAACTCGAACCGCCTCCGCCGCATGATCTCGGCGGCTCGGCGCAGAACTTCCGCACGCCGCTCCGCCGGCGTATCCCGCCACGCCGGAAACGCCTTGTTTGCCGCGTTCACGGCATCTTTCGCATGTTCCCCCGTCGCGCGCGCGGCGCATCCCACGACCTCACTGCGATGCGACGGGTTCCGCGACTCGATCCACTCACCGGTCTCCACGCGCTTCCCGCCGATGACCAGCGGATAGTTCGTCCCGATATACGGCTTGATTTGCTCCAGGAACATTTTCATCGCCTCCCGGACTTGCGGCCGACTGAATTCACTGAAAGGCTCGTTGCGAAACGGCGAAGATTTACCCTCCCGGCACGGCGGTCGGGAGCCAGGGTGAGAACTCTGAAATCTGAAATGGTTAGAACTCTGAACTCTGAAATCTGAGATTTGAGATATTGCATTTGAGATTTCAGATTTTAGCCCGTCGCAATCCGCCGGATTCTTCAGCAGTTCCGCTTCCGGAATCTGCTCGACAAACCCCGCCCTCAGGAAAGACTCGTTGCTTGTGTTCTCCAACAGCCTTCGCACGAGATACGCCATCCCCGGCAACAGTTGTCCGTACGGCGTATACACCCGCACGCGATGCCCCAACTCCACCAGCGTCGATCTCACCGCGTCGGCCATCCCGTACAACATCTGAAATTCATAACTCCGCGGCGGCAGCCGATGTCGCTCGGCCAGTGCGAGGGCGCGGGCGATGCTGCGCACGTTGTGGCTCGCCACCGCCGGCCGCAGCACGGCGTGGTGGGCGAAAAGAAAATCGAGCTGTGCCTCAAAGCTCGCGTCCGTCCCGGCCTTGGTTTCAAAGACGGGGGCCGGCCAGTTATTCTGGGCGGCGATGATCGTCTCGTAGTCCCAATAAGCGCCCTTGACGAGCCGAACCCAAACGGGCGTGCCTCGCCGGCGAGCCCACTCGGCGAGGCCGGCCAAGTCTTCTCCGGCACTTTCCAAGTACGCCTGCACAGCGATACCGACGTCGGGCCAATCACGAAATTCAGGCTCGTCAAGCACGTCTTTGAAAATGCGAATCGTCAAATCTTTGAAATCGTGCTGCTCCATGTCCACGTTCACGAACGCGCCGCGGCTCCGCGCGAGGCGAAAGATTGGGCGGAGGCGCTCACGAACAGCTCGGCTCGCGCCCTCGGGGTCGATCGGGTCGAACTGGCTGAACAAAGACGAGAGCTTTACTGAGACGTTGACCCGCGGGAGCAAGCCGCGGTGATCGCGGTCGACCTGCGTAACGGTCGCCCACCCCTGCGCGGCGTCCGTGAGGCCCTCGATCAGACGGACGTACGCGTTCAGATAGTGGTCGGCTTCTGTTTCGGAAAGCACGGCTTCGCCGAGAAGATCGATCGTGAAGGCCAAGCGCTGGCGGCGCATTGATTCGACGGTGGCGATGGCTTCGGGCAGATCGGTCGCGGCGATAAACCGCCGGGCCATCCGCCGGGCGTTGGACTTGGCGAGACGGGCCACGCCGCGGGCGAGGAGGCCTCGCTCGGGGAGCAGGCCGATCGTGTGACCCAGCCCCAGCGGCAATCCGCGTTTGACGGGGTGGAGGTATTCGCGGAGGTGCCGGTTCACTTGCGCCGACGTGGAAACAGCGGGCAGCACGTCAATGAAGCGGAAGAGCTGCCCTTTCACGCGCTCGTCGCGCATCGTCGCGTTCATCAACCACCGGTCCCACCACGGCCCCGTGTCCCTATTCCGTCCCGAACGCCGGATGCGCGTGAACAGCTCGCGGCCGATCTCCTTCGTGCGGGTCTCGAGGTGTGCCGGGGTGGTCACATCGGAATGATACGCAGGAAAAGATTGAACCACGAAGCCACGAAAGCCACGAAGCGGCGCGCGACGCAACACACAGCCCGCATGACGAACGAAATCAGTTCATGCTTAGCATTTCTAACAAAATGGTTGAACGCCAAGACGCCAAGGCCGCCACGGAAAAATCGCCAAGAAGAAAAAGTAAGTACGCCAAGTATTTCTTGGCGATTGATCTTGGCGGTCTTGGCGCCTTGGCGTTCATATTCTCTTTTTTGGTAGGAGTCTTTAAACGTCGACCGAACACGGTGTGCGGTTTCGATCGAAAACCGCTTCGTGACTTCGTGGCGATTCTTCTTCCTCGAAAGAATCACTTTGCCGCAGGCGGGGAAAGGTCCGCGAGGACTTTCCCGTCGCGCGCGTCGCGCACGCGCAGGATGCTGTCGTAGCCGCCGGTGAGGACGGTTACGCCGTCGGGTGTGGCGGCGCCGGCGTGAAGGAAAGTTCCAACGGGAGGGTTGTCGAAGTTGCGTTCGACGTTCAAGTCCTCGCGGACGAGGCGCATTGCCCCGTCGCCGGTGGTGACGAGGAATCGGTCGGTAAAGCCGACGTGGGCGACGCTCGTGACCTCGAGTTTTGACGGCTGCGGGTTGTTGAGCGGGCGCTGCTCGCCGGTGATCAGGTCCCAGACTTTGATCGTGCTGTCGGCCCCGCCGGTGACGAGCACCCGGCCGTCGTGGCGCAGGCTGACGTCCAGGACATGACCGGTGTGGCCCTCGAACGAACGCCGGAGTGTGCCGGTCTGAACGTTCCACACCCTCGCGAACTTATCCGCCCCGCCGCTGGCGAGCAGCTTGCCGTCACCGCTGAAGCCGAGGCCGTAGACGGCGTCGCTGTGGGCTTCGGGAAACTGTCGAAACAGTTGGCCCGTCGCGACGCTCCACAGTTTCAGCTCGCCCGAGCGCGTCGGGACGCCGCCGGCGGTGGCGAGAAGCGCGCCGTCGGGTGAAAAGGCGAGCCCAAGAACGCGGTCAGCCAGCGACGAGTCCGAGTCGCCGGCGCCGAGGGTGGCTTTGAGCGTCCAAGGCGGATTGACGTCCCAACTGCGAACGGTTCGGTCCGCCCCGCCGGCGAGAATTGAACCGTCCGGCGCAACCGCGATCGCCGAGACGGCGGCGCCGTCCTGTGTGCGAAGAACTTCGCAGGCGACGCCCGTGTCCGCGCTATACGTGCGGACGGCGCCGTCCTGCCCGGCCGCGACGACCGTCGAACCATCCGGTGTGAACGAGATGCAACCGACCGGCTTCTCCGAAGCAGCCGCCGACTTGCGCGCGCTCTCGAGTTCGACCTGCGCTTTCGACGCGGCGGCCTGCGCGACGGCGTGCGCTACCTTGCGGTCGGCGAGGTCCTGCTCGGTGCGGACGGCGGCGGCTTGCGTCTCGGCGATCGATTTGGCCAGAGAAGCGGCGGCTTGCGCGGCGGTGGCGAGTTCCGTATTGGCTTGCGCCGCCTCCGTCGCTGCCTGCTTCGCCTTCTGGTCCGCCTCCGGCTGCTTGGCCTTGGCGGCGGCCAACGCCTGGTCGGCGGCGGTCTTGGCTTGAACCGCCTGCTGGGCGGCAGTCGTCGCGTCGGCGGTACGCTTCTGCGCCGAATCGAGTGTGATGGTGGCGAGCTTCGCCGGGATGGCTATCTCGTCGGCGACTTTTTGTGCGACGGCGTGGGCGTCGGCGGGCGCTTTGGTCGCCGCCGTGGCATCGTCGGCTGCTTTTTGAGCCGCCGGGAGTGCCTCGGCGGTGGACTTGGCCTTTGCCGCCGCGTCACCCGAAACCCTAGTCGCGGCGACGGCGGCGTCTTGGAGTGCCGCGTTGGCCGCCTCTTTCTCCGCGGCGGCTTTCGCGTCAGTGGCGGCCTTGTCGGCGGCGGGGCTCGCGGCGGGGGCCCCGTCGCTCGCCGCCTTGGCGTCTGCGGCAGCCTTCGTGTTCGCCGCGGCGTCGGCCGTCACGGCGTCGAGCACCGATTTCGCCTGCAGCGCCGCTTGCGACGAGGGCAACGCCTCGGCGGCCCGATTCTGCGCGACGGCGGCGACTTCCGCCTGCTTCGCGGCGGCGGCGTCGGCGAGTTGCTTGGTCGCCGGTACCTGTTGATCGGCGGCCGCCTGCGCCTTGGTCGCCGCATCGATCGCGGCGACGGCCTCCGCCAGCGCCGCGTCCGCCGCCGCCTTAGCAGCGGCTTTCGCCGTCGCAATCGCCTGTTTGTCGGCAAGGGATTTGTCGGCGGCCGTCTTCGCTTCGGTTGCCTTGGCGATCGCTTGCGCCTCGGCGGCCTGTTGGGCGGTCGCTTCGGCGAGCTTTTGATTTCGGAAAGTGACCTCCGCCTGCGCGAGGGCGAGGCGCCTTTCGGTGAATTGCGCGAGCTCGTTCGCGAAGCGGTCGCCGCGCAGCGCCGCGGTTTCCTTTCCGCTTTGCGCGTCGAACAGTTTGGCGAAAGTCGCCCCGACCGACGCGACGACTTTTCCGTCGGCCCGCACCGCGACGGCCGAAACGGGTCCGCCGTGGGCGAACTGCCGTTCGGCGGTCCCGGTATTCAACACCCACTGTCGCGCCGTCCCGTCCGCGCTTCCCGAAACGAACCGCCCGGCGTCGCCGGGAACTGCGGCGAGGCTCGTCACGACCCCGGTATGCCCGGCCAACTGTCCGCGGGATGAAGTCTTGTTGACGGCAATCGGTTTCTCCGCGGTCGCCGAGACCGTGAGGATGACGTCGCCGCCGTCCTTGGGCGCGTCGAGGGCGGCGAGCGCGAGGAGCGCTTGGCCGTTTCCAAAAATGCTTTCGAGCGGCGCCGCTTGTTCGCGGTCGAACACCCACGCGTCGTCCGCCTTCGTACTGGCGCCGATGACCCGCTTGCCGTCCGCGGAAAATGCGACGGAGGCGAGCGGCGCGGCGAAGGGTCCGAGTTGCGGCGTCGGCGCGGCCGGCGCGCCGGTTGTCGTCGCCCAGAGCTTGATGAGCCGGTCGTCGCCGCCGCTGGCGAGAAGCGCGCCGTCGGGGCTGATGGCGAGGTCGCGAACTGGCGAGCCGTGAAGCGACGTATATTTCAACGTGCCGTCGGCGGAGTTGAACGCGCGAACGACGCCGTCTTCCGAGGCCGCGACCACGAGCGAACCGTCGTTCGCATACCGCAGGCGGGTCACCTTTTTCGGGACGCCGGGCAACGTCGTCGCGAAGCGCAGCGGCGTCGCGTGAATCGTCTTATCGTCCCGCGCGACCAGCACCTCTTCGCCGTTGTCCGCGAACGCCGCGAGCGTCACGCCTGCGCCGGCAATTGTTTCGACGGGGACGCCGGGATCATTTTGATAGACGATCGCGCGATTCCCGCCCGTTGCGACCAGGCGCTTGCCGTCGGCGCTGAACGACAACACCGTTATCGGTGTCGGAGAGGCGAGTGTCTTTTGCTCGGTCCCGTCGGCGGCGCTGATCAAACGGATTTTGCCGTCGGCCGTCGCAAGCGCCAGGCGGGCGCCGTCTCGTGAAGCGGCCAGCGCGGTTGCCGGCGTGGCGAGCAGGGTCGATCGCACCGGCTGACCGGTGTTCAGGTCGAACAGGTTGAACGTCTGGTCCGCGGACGCGGTGACCAGTTGATCCTTCGGAAGAATGGCCACGCCGATAACCAAAGCGGCGTGTGCGGGGAACGATCGGACCTCTTTCGCGTCGCTAACGTTCCACAACTTGACCGTTCCGTCGGCGGCGGCCGAAACGACGCGAGCGTTGTCGGAGTGAAACGTGATCGCCGTGACCGGCTGGGCGTGGCCGGGAAATTTAGCGACCTCCTTGCCGTCGGCGATCGTCCAGACGCGGGCGGTTTTGTCCGCCGACCCGGCGGCGACGCGATTGCCGTCGGCGCTGAACGCGACGGATGTGATCGGACCTTCGGCACCGAGCAATTTGTGGGTGATCTGTCCCGAGGCGATGTTGCGCACCAGCACGGCAGGCTTGCCGTCGGACGTTCCCGCCGTGGCGAGCAATTGATTATTCGGGCTGACGACTCCGACAGTCGCAGCCGTTTCGTCCGCCGCGCCGAGCGGGCGCGGCGCGGGGGAATCGAGCCGCCAGAGAGTTACCCGCCCGTCGCCGACCGCGGTGGCGGCCTGCTTGCCGTCGGGACGGATCGCGGCGGCGGCGATGGCGCCGCCGGGGTCGGTCATCGTCAAGACGGGCTTGCCGTCTGCGACGGTGGATACCATCGCCGTGCCGTCGTCGGACGCGCTAATAACCTGCTTTCCCGAGCCGTCGAAGTCGATCACGCGGATCGGCCCGGCGTGTGCCGTCATCGCCGGACCGGCCTTGCCGGTGTCGACCTCGATGATCCGAATCGCGCGGTCCGCCCCGGCCACGGCAACACGTTTGCGGTCCGGCGCCGCGGCCAGCGCGGTGATAGGGCCGGGGACGTCTGCCCCAACCGCCAGAGCCGGCGTCGGCATTGACCACATCCGGATCAGGTTATCGCCGCCGGCAGAGATGATCCTTTCGCCCGTTTCCTTTGACTGTGCGACAAGGACCGCGGACACAGCCTGCGGCGTATCGATCCGCCCGACCGCCGCGCCGTCGGCGACGTTCCAAACGCGTATCGTTTTGTCGGACGAGCCGGAAAACAGCTTCGCGCCGTCGGCGGAGAATCGCAGATCGACGACTTCGCCCGCGTGACCCTTCAATTCGGCGCGGGGCTTGCCGTCGGGCAAGCTGAACAGTCGGATAGCGCCGTCGTCGCTTGCCGCCGCGAGGATCTTTCCATCGGAACTGACCGCCAGTGCGGCAACCCGATTGGCCGCGACGCCCGCGAGCGACAATCGCACGACCGGGTCCGGGCGCTGCCAGAGCTTTACTTCGCGAAACCCGCCGGACGCGAGGAGTTTCCCGTCCGGGCTGAACGCGAGGCTCTGCACGAGGTCGCGGTGCGCCACGCCCGGCCGGCCGGCGCCGACGCTCGCGAGCAGTGCGGGATCGGTCAGGCGTGTGAGGAGCGAGCGGCGTGGCAGGTTGTAAATAAAAATCTGGTTCGCCCGGTTGCACGCCGCGAGTTGGCCGTCGTCCGTGACGGCGACGGCGTAGATCGGGTTTAATCCTTCGGGCAGCGGGTGCCATACGGCCGGCGCCGTCGTTGCGGATGCCGCCGGGGCGTCACCCTTCGCACCTTGGTCAATCCACAGCTTGATCAGGCCGAGTTCCTGCGGCGTGAGCGGGTTCGCGCCGACCTTGTTGGTCTTCGGCGGCATGACCGGTTTCTCAAGCTTCGCCGACACGCGCAAGAGCAAACTTTCTGCCGCCTTCCCCGGCACCACCGCCGGGCCGCTCTCGCCGCCTTTGCGAATGGCCTCCGGCGTCTCCAGCACGAGGTCCGCTTCGTGATCCTTCGCGTTGTGACAAGCGATGCAGTTCTGCCGCAGGATCGGCAGGATGTCTTTACCGAAGTCGACGGGCCCGTCCCGCTTCACGTCGGCAATTTCAATCGCCGCCGAGTTTTGTTCGGCCGGCTTCGGCGCGTCTTCCGCCGCGTGTAACGACGCGACGGGTGACACGGCGATCGCTGTTAACAGTTGCCCGGCCAGCCACCGACGGTGGAACGGTTTGAAGCGTGTTTCGCCACGTGTGTTCATCTGGACGATCCGGGGTCAGCCGACGGTGACGCGGACGGCCTGCTCGACTTTTACGGGCCGGTCGTTTTGTTTCAGGGTAGCCGTCAGTGTCAGGGTGTATTCGCCGGGCTTGGCGTCGGCGGCGGCTTGGAGGGTGATAGTGCCCTGGGCCGCTCCGGTGGCGATCGTGGCGTTCGCGGCGGAAAGGCCGGCAACGCCTTCGGGAATCGCGATGCTCAGTTCGACGAGATCGGTAAAGTTGTAGAGGCGTGTGAGCGTCGCGGCCAGGTCCAGCTTGCCGCCGGGCTTGAGCGGACCGGCGGGCGGCGCGACGACGAGGGTAATCGGGGCGGCAGTGACCTTCAACGAAATCGGCGTGGAATAGCCGAAGGCGGTAACGTCTTTCGGGCCGAGCGTTTTGACCTGCTCAACCGCGGCAGCTTTCGCCTGCTCGTTTTGCTTGACCTTCGCGTCCTCGGCCACAACGGCTTTTTCCGCCACGGCGATGGCTTCGGCATTGCCGGCAGTTTTCGCGGCTTGCAAGGCGTCGTTCGCCTTCTGCAGGCCGGCGGCGAGTTCGGGCGTCGCTTTGTCGGCGGCATCCTTCGCGGCCTGCGCGGCGATCAGGCGGTCGGGGTAGCGGTTGTAGGCGGCGGTGGAAGTCGCCTGGGTGTACAGGCTGTAGTTGCCCGGCGGCAGGGCGAGCTGGCCGATGTCGACAACGAGCTTTCCGTCGGCGGCGCCGGCGGGAATTTCAAACTCGGGAAGCTCGACGAACTTCGGCGTCCCCCCGGGTTTCACTTTGACCACGCCGTTGTAACCCAGTCGTCGCGTCACCTTCAGCGGGATCTCGATCTTGCCCGCAACAGAATCTTCCCAAACTTTTTCCTCGGCGGGCCGGATCAAGAGCGGGTCGGGTTCTCCGCTCGTCACCGCGAGCATGAGCCGCTGCGCGACGCGCGACCGCAGCGGCTGGTTTTCCGGATCGCCCGCCCCCCAGACGACGGTGCCCGGCCTGGCAGAACGAGACATCGTCGAATCGCCGGATTTCGACCGGCCGACGATACGGACGGCCCCTACAAACGGCATTGCCTTCTCGTCGGCGACGAGCATCAGCGTGGCTTGGTTCGCGTTGCCGTTCATCGCGACCGGCGGGCAGCTCACGCCCGGCGGAAGGCCTTCCGCCGTCAAGACGATGTCGCCGGCAAAACCGCTCGTGCGGAACGCGAGCACCTTGATGGGCATCGCACCGCCGGCGCGAAGGTTTGATCCCCACATCTGCGTCGCCGGCGGCTCCGGATGAAGCGCTTGGGGCGACTGGTGCCACGCGACGAGCCGGAAGTCTTCGCGCTGGGCGGCCGGCGCGATCGCCAGGCGGTACACGCGGCGGGGGTCGTCGGCGCCTTCGTTGAACAGGTCGCGGATCATCACGCGGTACGTCCCGTCTTCCGGCGCCTGAAACCGAAACGCCGGGTCGCGGTGGGTTGCGTTGAACTCGCGCGGCATTCCGGGAAGGTTTTCGGGCTCGGAGGATTCTTTCACGTCCGTCGCCTGTTCCTCGTCTTTTTCGTTTTTGGTGACGCGTTGAATCAGCACGTTGGGGTCGGTCGCACCGAGCAGCCGGTTGGAGAACACTTCGAACCAGAAAGCGTCCCCCTTTTTTGCGTCGAAGCTCACCCAGTCGTGGTCGGCGCGGGGAAAGAACTGGCCAAACACCTCGACCGGAGGGGTGATTTTCTGAGACTTTTGAGGTTGATCGTTGTCCGCCTGTTCTGCGACGAGCGGCGCGGCAGCCTCGGCGAGGAAAACGGGGTTGATGCCGCCGGCGAAGGCGTAGCGCTGCGAGCCGTCGAGGGTGGCGGCGGGCGGGTTAACAAGCCAGCGCGCCCGCAGCCCGGCGAGATCGTCGGCGTCGTCCGTATCCTGGAGATTCAGGGCGAGACTTTCCAGAGGCCGGCCGTCAACCGCCGGGGCGCCCGGCGCGACCGAGCCGCCCAGCAGCTTGTTGCCGAAAACGGTAAACACGCCAAGGTTGTCGGGCCTGATCGCCGGCGGCAGGATGAATTGGACCCGCGGCTCGTCGGTGACGCGGAGGCGGTAAAAATTCTCCGGCCCGCCGCGGTAGAGCACGTCGTGAGCGTCGATGACAAACGCCCCTTCGACCGGAGCCGTGAAGTCGATCCGCCGGCCCTGCTGGTCCCGAGCGATCTCCCGTCCTGCGGCGTCGTACAGCACGAGCACGGGATCCATCCGGGAATCAATCTCGGCGCTGTCCGTTTCAATGAATACGCGCTGATTGGCCTTCAGGTTGGCGCGGTAAAACCGCCCCGCGTTCTCGGTCGCGACGG
>JBKJRK010000429.1:0-8802 GCA_046593135.1 Tepidisphaeraceae bacterium
CGACGCGACGGCCAAACGAATCCGTCAAGTGGCCTTCCTCCATGATCTGCAGCAGCATGTTGTAGACGTCCGGGTGCGCCTTCTCGATTTCGTCGAGCAGGACCACGCTGTACGGCCGCCGGCGGATGCGCTCGGTGAGCTGGCCGCCTTCTTCGTATCCGACGTAGCCGGGAGGCGCGCCGATCAATCGGCTGACGTTGTGCTTCTCCATGTACTCGCTCATGTCGATCTGAACGAGGGCTTCGTCGTCGCCGAACATGAACTCCGCGAGGGCTTTGGAGAGCAGCGTCTTGCCGACGCCGGTGGGCCCGAGGAACAGGAACGAGCCCATCGGGCGGTTCGGGTCCTTCAGGCCGCTGCGTGCCCGGCGGATCGTTTTGGAGATGGCCCGGATGGCCTCGTCCTGCGACACGACACGCTTGTGCAACTCGTTTTCGAGTTCGAGCAGACGCTGGGCTTCTTCCTTTTCGAGTCGCGTCAGCGGCACGCCCGTCATTTTGGAGACGACTTCGGCGATGACTTCCTCGTCAACGACGCCGTCAATCTCCTTGGCCTTTTCGCGCCACTGCCGCTGCATCTCTTCCTTCTTGGCGCGCAGCCCCTCCGCCTGGTCGCGGAGGCGGGCAGCTTCCTCGTACTCGGCGTTTTTGACGGCTTCGTCCTTCTGGATGCTGAGCCGTTCAATCTGCTCTTCGAGTTCAGCCAGATCCGGCGGCTTGGTCATGCTGCGAAGCCGAATGCGAGCACCCGCTTCGTCAACGACGTCGATCGCCTTATCCGGCAGGCACCGGCCGGTGATGTACCGGTCGGACATCTCAACGGCGGCAATCAATGCCACGTCGAGAATCTGCACCCGGTGGTGCGCCTCGTAACGGTCGCGCAGGCCTTTGAGTATCTCGATCGCATCCGCCTTGCTCGGCGGGTCGACCGTGATCGGCTGGAACCGGCGGGCGAGGGCCGCGTCTTTTTCAATGTACTTGCGGTACTCGTCAAACGTCGTCGCGCCGATGCACTGGATCTCGCCGCGTGAGAGGGCGGGCTTGAGGACGTTGCTCGCGTCGATTGCGCCTTCAGCGCCGCCGGCGCCGACGAGGGTGTGCAGCTCGTCGATGAAGAGGATGACGTTCTTGGCGCGGCGGACTTCGTTCATCACCGCCTTGATGCGCTCCTCGAACTGGCCGCGGTACTTCGTGCCCGCGACCATCATCGCCAGGTCGAGCACGACCAGCCGGCGGTCGTGCAGGATCTCCGGGACCGTGTTGCCGACGATCATCTGGGCCAGGCCTTCTACGATCGCAGTCTTGCCGACGCCGGCTTCGCCAAGGAGAACGGGGTTGTTCTTCTGGCGGCGGCAAAGGATCTGGATGACGCGTTCGATCTCGTTCTTACGACCGATGACAGGGTCGAGCGATCCCTCCCGGGCCAGCTCGGTCAGGTCGCGGCCGAAGCTGTCGAGTGCGGGAGTTTTGCTCTTGGTTTTTCCGCCCGTTTTTTCCTGAGGCTGTTCTTCGCTTTCCACACCAGCTCCTAGCAGGTTGAGAACTTCTTCCCGAACCTCTTCAAGCTTCAGATTCAGGTTCATAAGCACCTGGGCTGCTACGCCGTCGTGCTCGCGCAGCAGGCCGAGCAGCAGATGCTCCGTTCCGACGTAGTTGTGATTCAGGTTCCGCGCTTCTTCGATCGCGTATTCGATTACCTTCTTCGCCCGCGGCGTCTGGGGCAGCTTGCCCATCGTCACCATGTCCGGGCCGCTCTTCACGAGTTTCTCAACTTCCAAGCGTACCTTGCGCAAATCGACGTCGAGGTTCTTGAGAACATTCGCCCCGACTCCGCTGCCTTCCTTCACGAGGCCGAGCAGGATGTGCTCGGTCCCGATGTATTCGTGGTTGAAGCGCTGGGCTTCCTGATTCGCAAGGGCCATGACCTTGCGAGCGCGATCCGTAAACCGTTCAAACATGTCCATCTCCCATTGGCCGACCGGGTCGGGCCGACCCCTCATCCAGAGAACGTCAAGCGGGCGTGAAGTCCAACAGAATTACGTGATTGCCCACGCCTGGTTCTCGGATCGATTGTAGATGCCAAGCGCGCGTAATCAAGGCGAAGGACGCGGGCTGCGGTTAGTCGGATCGGTGCGACTACAACGATTCATTATCGGCAATTCACGCGCGAGCGCAATAGCGTGAAGCGAACGGTCGCGGCCGGTTGACCACGCCGACGGGGCCGTTCACAATACCCGGCACCCGAATGCGGTGGACGGATGCGGCCGATGCGATCACAGCGAGCCGACCGGCTCCGGTCTGATTCATGGGGGTTATGCGGCGGTTGGCGGTCGAGCTTCTACGATCGCGCCGCACTCCGGGCAACGCTCGGGCGTGACGCGCAGGTCGTAACCGCAGGAGGTTCACAGACCGGCTCTCTTTCCACCCGTCCGCTGTTCGCCGGTGTTCCTCTACAAGCACGTGCCGGAGAACATTATTGCGCCCGATCACCTCAGAAAGTTCGAACTTTGCGCTCCACCCGTCCAGTGCGCGTCCCGACTGTGCTGTCGGCCGCCAAGGTGATGCGCCTCTCACGCTTCTCCCCGCGGCGTAGAGGATGTCCTACTGACTAACGTCAGTTCGGGATAAAGATCAGATCATCACGCTTTCGACGTTCGCCATTGTCTGTGCGAAGGTTTAACGATGGCAGCTTGTCACGGTACGTGTAAGCGATCAGCCCCGCCACGATCTCGGTGAAGTAGTTGACCACGCTGCGATGACGCGAGTGCTCGATCTGGCTGATGTTTTTCAGTTGGTCCACGACCGTCTCAACCACCGCCCGCTTCCGCAACAGCAGCTTGTCCCACAGCAGGATCAGTCTGTTTTTCATGTTGCTTTTGATGCGGGTGATCAGCTGCAGGCCTCGGGAAAACAACTGCTCGAACAATTCCCGGCTGATGTATCCCTTGTCGCCCACCAGCTTGCCGAACAGGTTCTCGGTCAGCTTCGGCACCGGCGCGCGGTCGTCGACATTGCCCGGGGTGAAGTGCACGCCGAGCAGTTGACCCCGGTCATTGATCACCAGGTGCAGCTTAAAGCCGTAGAACCAGCCGGTGGAGGTCTTGCCCCGCGCGGCCAGACCCTTCATCACCTTGTGGCTGTTGATCCTCCTGTTGTGACAGACCCGTAGCGGGGTGGAGTCGATGAAGCTGATGCCGCCGCACGGACCCATGCGGGATTTGAGAAAACAGGTCAGTGCGGCAAACGCGCGGGGAATCCGCTCGACGAACCGGTTGTAACTGAGCAGACGGGGAAACTCGCCGCGCAGGTGCTTACAGACGTGGCGCAAATAAAAGTGCTTGAACGTGCGGTAGTTGGAGTCGTGGAACAGGACCAGCAGGGTCATGACTTCACCCGTGTGCATCTGCCCGGGCCGATCGCGACGCGCCTTTGCGCCTTCCAGGGCACGCGGCTTGAATTGCCTTTCAAACGCGACGGCGAACTTGTCCAAATCGTAAAACAGTGTATCGATATCCACGGCGGCCTCCTTGCCTGAACGACTTTTGAAGTTTGGTCGACAACAAAATTCGCAGGGCAGTGGAGGCCGCTTTTTCAAATCAACGGCTTATCCCGAACTGACGTTATTTAGTGAAGTCTCGCGATAATGGCGTCGGCAAAGGCGTCCGTGCCGGCGTTCCCGCCGAGATCGCGCGTCAGCACGTTGCCCTCGACCAGCACGGCGTTATAGGCCGTGCGAATTTTGGCGGCGACGTCGTTTTCGTGGAGGTGCTCGAGCATCATCACGCCGCTCATCAGCAGCGCCAGGGGGTTGGCCACGCCTTTGCCGGCGATGTCGGGCGCCGAGCCGTGAACGGCCTCAAACACCGCCGCGTCGTCGCCGACGTTGCTACCCGGCACCACGCCCAGCCCGCCTACCAATCCGGCGCACAAGTCGCTGATCAGGTCGCCGTACAGGTTTTCCATCAGGAGGATGTCAAACTTCGTTGGGTCTTGAACGAGTCTCATGCACCCCGCGTCGACGATCATTTCCTCGTATTCGATGTTGGGATACTCCTCTTCGTAAATCTTCCGCGTCGCGCGGATGAACATCCCGTCCGTCAGCTTCATGATGTTCGCTTTATGGAAGACCGTAATCTTCCGGCGGTGCCGACGGGTCGCGTAGCCAAAGGCGTAACGGGCGATCCGCGTGCAGGCTTTTTCTGTCGCCACCTTCAGGCTTGTGACGACGCCTTCGGTCACTTCGCTTTCGATGCCGCTGTACAGCCCCTCGGTATTTTCGCGGATGACGACGACGTCGACGTCGTCGAACTTCGTCTTCACGCCCGGCACGCTCCGCACCGGCCGGACCGCGGCGTACAGGTTCAGTGCTTGGCGAAGCTGAACGTTGACCGACTTGAATCCTTTGCCCACGGGCGTTGTTACCGGCCCCTTGAGCGCGGTCTTGTGTGCTTTGACGGCCGCCAGTGTTCGCTGGGGCATCACGTTGTCGTATCCCTGCTCGAGTGCGACCGCCCCGGCCGGCAGTTCCACCCACTCGACGGAAAGCCCCGCCGCCTCGATCACGCGCCGGGTCGCGCCCATGACTTCCGGCCCGATGCCGTCGCCGGGAATGAGGACGATCGTATGTTTGTGCTGGCCCATGCGGCTTGCACTATACGTGCAGAGCGGCGCGCGGAAAGCGCTTTCATCGGCATTCGCTAGAGCAGGGACACTTTTCGTATAGCCGGGGAGCTTGCTCGCCGGGTTCGCCCGTCTCACGGCGAGCAAACTCGCCGGCTACACGAAAAGGCGCACCGCGCTAAGATACGAAAAGTCGAGCACGGGTGCCGGTGAACACACAACACTCGGGCCGGCGCAAAAAAGAGGACAGAGGCGCAAGAATCGAAGACGGCGGCCTGGGGCCACGTTGCCGTCCTCTTTTCTCGGTCCTCTGTCCTCGTTTCGCCTTGCCGCCTGGAATGCGGTGAAGCGATCGGACTATTCCCGGCCGGCGCCTGTCGGCGGAAGAGCGGTTCCGTGGTAGGCCATATGGCGCACGGAGCGGAGCCGCGACCCGCGGACAAGGATCGCCGACGGCGGCGCGTCCTCACGCGTTAACTTCTGGATCGATCCAAAACCTACGGAGCTTTAGATGCCGTATGCTTCAGCCGCGCAACACGGGCTACTCAGGCGTCGACCGTTTCGACGCTGAGGATCTCTGACAGCGTCTGCTGAAGCTTGCGTTCCGCGTTTCGGATGTCGAAGGAAGCGACGCCGCTCATACGGTGCGCCGTGAGACGCTCGAGTCCGCCGGGGCGGGAGATTGCGTCATGAAGCTTGACGTCGATGAGATTCTCGATCGCCTTACGAAGCGTTTCGGCCTGTGTGGCTACCATAATCCTATCCCCGTGCGCCATGGGCGCCGTTCGAACAAACCACCGCGCCGCGCAAAAATAAAAGCGCCAGCGGCGGAAAATCGTACACCCGGAGGAACCGAATTCCTCAACAGAGGAACTCCTCCGAAAGTTGTGAACAGAGGATCCGAACGCCGGGAAGGGCGCTGATCCCTTTCATATGCCGACGGAGTTAGCTGACGGGCTGGGAGTTGAAAGTCTCCCTCGGTCTTACGGCACCGATTAGCCCCTGTCTCCGGAAGTCGAGTAACCGGCTTCCTTCAACGACGCGTGGTTGGTTCCTCGCGTTGGGTTCTCCGCGAATCCCGGAATGCCCGGGACGCTTAGGCGGTCAACTGCGAGCTGATTGTAGGGGGTGGTCATGAAGCGTCAAGAACTTTTTCATTCTGCGCCAGGAGATTGCATCAATTTTCAGGGCTTAAAACATCTCGCCGCTGCTGTGGCGTCTCTGTCTATAAAACTAGATTGATAAATCACTTAAGGAAGAGATTTGTGTGTCTATATGGTGTTTATTTGGAAATTGATCCATAAGAAAGATACCCAAGAAGTCGATATGTGACGCCCACGTTCCCAAACGTTCACCTGAATGCTTTATGCGGTGTCCCTTCCTTCTTCTTCCACAAGAGAGTGGTGATTCCAATACAGATCAGTGAAATGATCAGAAAGATCGGGGCCAGCGGGAGCCGGCGAGTCGTTTCCCGGCGCCACCGTTCAAGGCGGTCTTGCCAAGGGGTATTGGGGACCTGAGATTGAGGCGTCGCCGGGGCGTGAAGTGTCCGCAGAATCCCGTCGGCCCGGCGGTACAGGCCGGGCCACAGCCCGGCCTCGGGCGACAAGGCGGACGGGGCGAGCTCGATCGGAGTCCAGTTTCCGTCGAGCAACCCGACCGGGTGCGACGCAAATTGCTCGCCGCCCGAGCCGATCCAATTGAACACGTTGGCCCAGAACACGACGAAATCGCTCGACCGCGCCCAGCCGCTCATATCAAAACCCACCCAAACCGCGCGCGTCGGCTGTTCGCGAACCGCGACCCACGTTTTTCCGCCCACCGACACAAGCCGGGTCCATCCCGCCGGCGGCTCGGCCGTCGCGATGCCGGGCGAACCGACGTCGGACCACGAAACACCGTGTGTCACCTGATGCTCGGCGATTTCGATTCGTGCCGGCGAGGGTCCGGATGCTTGAGGTGTGTCGGTTTCCACAACAACGCCCGCCTCGCCCGCAGCCAGGTCGTCGACCGCATTTACGATCACGGCGTTTCGGGACGCCTCGCCCGCCGGCCGCTGTCGCGCGTAGACGTCGAGCATGCGTTGAAGAGGGGCCGGCAACGGCATCCGTGCCTCGACGCGCGGCCAACTCGCTTCTCGGACGAGCCAGGCCGTGTTGTCGCCGGGCTGATCGTCGCTCACGACCAGTTCCGCTTTCACGGTCTGGCCCAGCTCTTGGAGATCGACGAACACGTCCTGCGGAGTCGTATCCACGAGGCTCACGTCGCGTTCGGCCGTCGCGTTTCCGCTGGAAACGCGAAGTCTTGCCGTCGCGACGCCGGCGGCATGGACGCGAACCATGATTTGCGGGAAAGGCGTCTCGCGCGCCGAGCGCAGGGCGATCCCGGCGTTGCGCTTCGCGTGAGGTAAGACAACGTGAACGATCCGGTCGTCGTCGATTTCGAGAGGCTGGTTGCTGAAAACCAGGACCGGTCCGGCGGTGTGCAAAAGGCGGGCGCGAACGGCTGCATTCAACGATTCACGCGTATCCACTCCCGTCGGCCGCGCCGCGTCGCCCGGAGGGCCGTCCGACAAATCGCCGGCGTTCATGCGCGCCGGCCCATTGGCACGGCCCGGGACGAACCACACGTCCAGCGGCTGCCAGGGCGCGAGCCGTGACATCGCCTCCGCATAGACGGGCCGGATTGCTTCGACGTTACTCGAAGGTGTCGCGGACATTGTCCACCCGCGGTCGATGACGACCGCCCACGGCTCACCCTTTCCCAACGACGAGATCGCCGGCTGTCCCGCCGCGAGAATGGCCAGCAGCGTCGCGACGATTGCCGCCGCCAGCGCAATCGGAGGCGGCGTCGCACGCCGGCGGACGCGGACGCCTTCCACCCGCGCCGGCCATAAATCGAGGAACGGCACGTCGACCCGCCGACGCCTTCCCCAAAGCAGATACACCACGGCCGCCGACCACGGAAGCAGCGCGAGCAACCAAAGGGGCGTGGCGAACGTCATACACGCTCGCTTCGTCGGGCGATGACGGATGCCGGGCGGTGTGTTGCGAATCGGACCACTCTTCGATTATCTCGCGAGAACGCGTTCCTGCCACCCGCGGGCTCGTTTTGCGTCATCAAGTCGATTCGCGACGGCCCGCAGGGCCGACATTCTTCCAAAGACGTTCGTCAACCATTACATGTCGTCCCTCGCGGATGCGATTCATTCGGGATGCCTAGAATGCCGCTTTGGAATGTGGGCGGACGAGTCGATCGCATGGGCGTCAGTGCTGAGAAATTACCAGTCTTCAACCACGAAACCTCTGCGCGGAAGGCGAGCGATCCGTGGCGCGCGGGGCTCGTCTTCGCGCTGGGCGCTTATCTGTCGTGGGGCGTCATCCCGAGTTATTTCAAGCTGCTGGCGCACGTGCCGCCGCTCGTCGTGTTGTCGCATCGCATCGTCTGGTCGGTGGTGTTTCTCGCGGTGCTGCTCAGCATCCAGCGGCAGTGGGGCGAGGTTGTGGCGGCGGTCCGCAGCCGGCGGACGCTCGCGGCGCTGGGTTGTTCGACGATCGCAATCGCAATCAACTGGTACGTCTTCATCTGGGCCATCTCCAACGGCCGGGTGCTGCAGGCGAGCCTTGGGTACTTCATCAATCCGCTGGTAAGCGTGCTGCTCGGCGTGCTCATTTTGCGCGAGCGGTTGAGGCCGGGGCAGGTGGGCGGGCTTCTCCTGGCGACGACGGGCGTGCTCATCCTCACTCTGTCGAGCGGCGGCGTGCCGTGGGCGGCGCTGAGCCTCGCGTTTTCGTTCGGACTTTACGGGCTGCTCCGCAAGACGATGTCCGTCGGACCGCTCGCCGGATTGTCGGTAGAGACGGGCATCCTTTTTCCCGCGGCCGGGTTGATTGCCGCCGGCTTCGGCCCCGCACTTCGGACGACCGCCGGGCTCACGGTGTCCCCCGGGACGTACGCGCTGCTCATCGCCTCCGGCGTGATCACCGCGATTCCGCTCCTTTTGTTCGCCGCCGGTGCCCGCAGGCTGAAACTCAGCACACTCGGCTTTCTGCAATACCTCGCGCCGACGTGCCAGTTCTGCCTTGCCGTCTTCGTGTACCACGAGCCGTTTTCGCGCCGGCAACTGTTGAGTTTCGCGTTCATCTGGGCCGCACTGGTCGTTTACACGCTCGAAACCGTTCTC
>JBKJRK010000532.1:0-3472 GCA_046593135.1 Tepidisphaeraceae bacterium
ACGATCGGACGCGGCCGGACGAGGTGGTTGAACGCGCAAGCGCTGCGCAGGTCGTTTTGACGAATAAGATTCCGTTCAGCCGGGCAACGATCCACTCGCTGCCTAATCTTCGTCTTATCGCTGTCACTGCAACGGGTTATAACATTATCGACGCCGCCGCGGCTAAGGAACATGGAATCGCGGTTTGCAACGTCCCGGAGTACAGTACGCCGAACGTCGCCCAGCACGTTTTCGCCCTGCTGCTCGAACTCTCTTCCCATACCGGCTATCACGCGCAAACCGTCCGGGACGGTCGATGGAGCAAGTCCGCCGACTGGTGCTATTGGGACTATCCGCTCGTTGAATTGAACGGGCTGACGCTCGGGATTATCGGCTACGGGCGGATCGGGCGGGCCGTGGCGACGATCGCCCGTGCTTTCGGGATGACCGTGCTGGCGTATCGCCGGAGCGGGGCGGCAACGGAAGAGGGCGTTAGGCCGGTGGACCTGGAAACGCTTATTCGCGAAAGCGACGTCATTTCGCTGCACGCCCCGCTCACGCCGGACAACACGGCGATGGTCAACGCCGGCTTTCTAGCGAAAATGAAGTCGACGGCTTTCCTCATCAACACCGCGCGCGGCGGGCTAATTGATGAGCCGGCCTTGGCGACAGCTCTCAACGCGGGACAAATCGCCGGCGCCGGGCTCGACGTCTTAACCAAAGAGCCGCCGGCCGCGGACAATCCGCTGTTTACGGCGAAAAACTGCGTGATAACGCCCCACATCGCCTGGGCGTCGCGCCCCGCGCGGCAGCGGGCCATGAGCATCACGGTTGAAAACATCCGCTCGTTCATCGCCGGCCGTCCGCAAAACGTCGTAAACCGCTGAAGCAAGACGGTTCCAACCGATATTATTGGTGGACGAAAGTTCCAGCTGGGTCAACCGCCAACGGCGGCCTGACGTAGCATGTATAGGGTTAGAGGACTCGCTAAATCCTGGTCCGGCGGAGGCGTAGTTTGACATCCATTCGCGCGACATATCCTTTCTGTACATCACTGCTTGCGGCGTTACTGTTGTTGGCCTCGGGGATCGTGCGTGCGGAAGACCCGGCGCCGGCCCAGCCGGCGCCCGCACAACCGGCCCCCGCTCCTGCTGCACCCGCGCCTAATCCGACTCCCGCCGCGCCCGCGCCGGATCAGCCGACGCCCGCGCCGCCGGCACCCACTCCTGCGCCGGCTGCACCCACCGCACCCGTGCCCGCCGCTCCCGTCCCGGCTCAGCCCTCGACGCCGCCGCATGCGAAACCGGATGCGGCGGAGATCGCGGCCAAGCTCCCCCCCGCCGCCACGCGGCCTGTCGATTTCGCCAAGGATATCAAACCGCTCTTTGAAGCCAGTTGCATTCAGTGTCACGCCAAGGGCAAAACCAAGGGCGGCCTGAGTTTGGAGACGCGCGACGCGATGCTCAAAGGCGGCGAAGCCGGGCCGGCCATCGTCGCGGGCAAAGGCGCCGAGAGCCTGATGGTTCATCTCGTCGCGGCGGTGAATCCGGAAAACGTGATGCCCATGAAGGGCACGAAATGGACGCCGGAACAAGTCGGCCTGCTCCGCGCGTGGATCGATCAGGGGGCGACGTGGGACCCGAGCGTCACGTTCGCCCGCCCGGCGCCGCTGAACTTCGCTCCCCGCCCCGTTCCGCTTCCGCCGGGCACGGACGCGCACCCGATCGATCGCTGGATGTCCGCGTACTTTCAATCGAAGGGCGTCGCGCCGGCGGCAGTGGTGGAAGACCGCGCGTTCGTGCGCCGCGCGTACCTCGACGTCATCGGCCTGCTCCCCACCGCGCAGGATCTCGACGCCTTCGTCGCCGACGCCGCTCCCGACAAGCGCGCCAAGCTCGTCCAAAAACTCCTCGCCGACAACGGCAACTACGCCGACCACTGGCTGACATTCTGGAACGACCTGCTCCGCAACGATTACAAAGGCACCGGTTTCATCACCGACGGCCGAAAGCAGATCACGGGCTGGCTGTACAGCGCGCTGCTGACGAACAAACCCTACAACCAGTTCGTCGCCGAGCTCGTCAGCGCCGCCCCCGGCGCCGAAGGCTTCACGCGAGGCATCACGTGGCGCGGCAACGTGAACGCCAGCATGAGCACCTCGATGCAGGCCGCCCAGAGCGTGTCGCAGGTGTTCTTCGGCGTGAATCTCAAGTGCGCCAGTTGTCACGACAGCTTCGTCAGCGACTGGACGCTCGAAGACGCCTACAGCCTGGCGGCCGTTTACAGCGACAAGCCGCTCGAAATGGTCCATTGCGACAAGCCGACCGGGAAAATGGCGTCGGCCAAGTTCCTGTACCCGCAGATCGGCGCGATCGACCCCAACCTGCCAAAGCCCGATCGTCTCAAACGTTTCGCCGAGCTAACGACCAGCCCCGCCAACGGTCGATTACCGCGCACGATCGTGAATCGTTTGTGGGCGCGACTCGTCGGCCGGGGCCTGATCGAGCCGCTCGACGACATGGAAAAGGCGGCGTGGTATCCCGACCTGCTCGACTGGCTCGCCGAGGACCTCGTCGCCGGCAATTACAACCTCAAACGCACGATGGAAATCATCCTGACGTCGCGGGCGTACCAGATGCCGACGGTCGAAGGGCCGCAGGAGGACGCCAAAGGCCCGTACGTTTTCGCCGGACCGCTGACGCGCCGTATGACGGCCGAGCAGTTTAGCGACGCGATCGGCAGCCTCTCGGGACAGTGGTCCGACTTCCCGTCGTCGAAAGACGTTGACTTCAGCGGCGGCGGGTCGCAGTTGAACGGCGCGAAGATGCCGGGGTGGATATGGACCGACGAATCGCTCGACGCCGGCGTCCGCCGGGGCGGGTGGCAGGTCGCCAAGGCGAAGATGGACGAGGCCCAGCGGCTCGCGACCGAAGCGCAGGCGCTGGTGAGCCAAGGCGCGCCAAACGCGATCGACGTTGCGACGCGCGCCAAAGTCGCCGCGGAAGACGCCGCCAAGATCATCGCCGAAGCCGAAGCGATCATCGCCAGCCCGGAACGCGCCGCGCAAGTCGCCGCCGCTCCGGAGAAGCTCAGCCCCGCCGTTGCGGGAATCGTTCGGCATAAGGTGACGTTCCGAAAGAAGTTCACCATCACCGGCGACCCGTCCGAAGCCTACGCGGCTTTGGGCGCGAGCCAGCCGTCGAGCCTCGTTGTCAATGGGAAGCCGGCCAACGATTTCATCGTCCCCCCCAACAATGCCAACCGCATCGGCGTGGTGGATCTGCGGCCGTTCCTCGTCAAGGGCGAGAATGTGATCGTCGTCAACGTCGACAGCCACACCGAAAACCCCAACCACAACAACGTCCCGCAACTCGCCCAGCATCTCAACGGCCGCAGTGGCATGGCGCTGTACGTCCGCTACCGTGACGCCGGCAACCTCGTCGAGCTGACCACCGACCCGAGCTGGCGGGTTCGCCGTGCGCCCGAAGGTGAC
>JBKJRK010000608.1:0-3607 GCA_046593135.1 Tepidisphaeraceae bacterium
GCTCGTCGCCCGCCCAGAGTGACAAAAAGAACTGGCCCGTCCCCTTCGCGACCCAGACTTTCCCATCGTTTAAGTCTTCTTCGCGCCACCCCGTGATCCGGGCCCCGCCGCTCAGAACAACCTCCTCCCCGGTCGCGGCCGTCCAGGTGATTGGCGCCTCCGCCGTCCCGGAATCCGCCGACGTCAGAACCAGCGGCTCGGAGAGCCGGTACGTGCCCACGTGAATCTCGATGATCACCGGCTCCGGCGGCGTACCGCCAGATGCATGCCGCAGTTCACGGATTGCCCGGGCGGCCCGGGCGGGGGTCGCAAAAGGGCCAACGTTGTTGCCTTCGTCGCGCAGCGCCGCGCCGCCGGACCACGAGTCGTTCCCCGTTACCGCCACGTGAAACGTCACACCGTCGCCGGCACGGGCATTCGTCCCGAACAAACAGCCAATGACGCTCGCCATCCAAATTAGTTTCATTCGATCACTCCTCCGGCGACATCTCGTCGCGGCCGCGCCGCGTCGCGCGGCGTTCCTTGATTCACGCCGCACCGACCCTTACATTCCCCGCGGATTTCGGCAGAGCGTGGCGGTTGAACGTTCCTCATTCGCTGCCCTTCTCGCGACGTTTCGCGACGGCCCGCAGGGGTCGGGTTTCTGCCCCGGGCAACGACTTCACCCGCCCACCGCGAGGCCCCGATGGCAAAATCATCCACCGGCATCTGTCTCCTCGGCTGCGGCGTCGTCGGCGGCGGGGTCGTGAAAATTCTTTCCGAACAACACGACCTGTTACTATCACGGACGGGCCAGCAATTCGACCTCCGGCACGTCGTCGTGCGCGACCAGCAGAAAGTCGCCGACCAACACCCCGGTCTTCCGCTAACCACCGACGCCGACGCCGCCATCGACGACCCGCGCACGCAAATCGTCGTGGAGCTCATAGGCGGCACCGGCGTCGCCGGGACGCTCATCGAAAGAGCGTTGAAGCTCGGCAAGCCGGTCGTCTCCGCCAACAAAAGCCTCCTCGCGACCCGCGGCGCCGAGCTTTTCGCCCTTGCCCGCAAGCACAACACGTGCATTGCCTTCGAGGCCAGTTGCGGCGGCGGCATTCCGATCATCGACGCCTTGTCCCGCGGCCTGGTCGCCAACCGCATCGACGCGATGCTCGGCATTCTCAACGGCACCTGCAACGTCATTCTCACCCGCATGACCCGCAACGGGTGGACGTTCCAGGAAGCCCTTGCCGAGGCTCAAAAACTTGGCTTCGCCGAAGCCGACCCGACGCTCGACGTGTCCGGCCGCGACACGGCGCAGAAGCTCGCCCTGCTCGCGGGCCTGGCGTTTAACGTGCGCGTCCGCGAATCGGACCTGTACGTCGAAGGCATTGACCAACTCCAGCCGACCGACATCGCGCTCGCAAAAGGTCTCGGCTACGTCATCAAGCTCCTTGCCATCGCAGAACGGTCGACCGGCGGAAAGCTCGCGCTGCGCGTGCATCCGACGCTCGTGCATCACAGCGACGTCCTGGCCGAAGTAAATAGCGGATTTAACGCCATCAGCGTCTACGCCCACGCCTTGGGCCATTCACTTTTCTACGGCCGCGGCGCCGGCAGCGGCCCGACCGCCAGCGCGGTGGTCGCCGACATGGTCGGGGTCGCCATCGGCACGGCTCCGATGCTGTTCAAGAACCTGCAGATCTTCCCTGATACGGCTCCGCCGGTGGACGTGTTGCCGTTCGACCAGACGAAAACACGCTACTACCTCCGTCTCACATGCAAAGACGAGCCCGGCGTGCTCGGCCAAGTCACCCAAATTCTCGGCAACCACGGCATCAGTCTCTCGGCGATCCACCAACAGGAAACCGACGACGCCCAAGCCGTGCCCGTGGTCATCACGACCCACACGGCCCAGGAAGGCGCGATGCGCGAGTCGCTCAAAACCATCGACGCCCTCCCGACGATTCACCCGCCGACGGTGTGCCTGCGGATCGTGGACCAGCCGGAGGAGTTCGCCGGAGGCTAGCAGGCGTGGTATGCTTGGGTGGAGGTGTCCGCATGCAAACCGCACTTCGAACAACCACGCGCGTGCTGGCCGGGGGTCACGTCACCGTGAGCGATCCGGAATTGAAGGAAGGCCAGACGGTTGAAGTAATCGTGCTCCCACAAAAACACCCGCCCGCCGATTCGACAGCCGCGACCAAGCCTATGAGTATGGTCGAGTTTCTCGAATCGCTGCCACCAAGCCGGCGCACGCTGGCAGAATGGGAAGAGTTTGACCGGGAGTTTCAGCGGGAGCGAGACGCGTGGGATCGGTGATACTTCCGAGTTCTGGTGTAATTTATGTCGACGCCCAAGTTGTAATTTACACCGTCGAGCGTCATGTCTTATTCGCCCAGCGGCTTGAGCCGCTTTGGGCTTCCGCGGATAGCGGCAATCTAACGGTTGTCACGAGCGAGTTGACGGTGATGGAAACGGCCATCATCCCTCTGCGGGATCGGAATCAAGAAGTGATTGATCTTCACTCCCATTTTTTGGCTCAATCCTCAATCCGCGTAGCCCCAATCACACGGCCAATTCTTTGGCAGGCCGCTCACCTTCGGGCGCAATCCCGAAAATTGCGCACACCCGACAGCATTCATCTGGCAACCTGCTTCGATACTCAATGTGACGTGTTTCTGACGAACGACTTCGCGCTACGTAGCATGCCGGGTGTCAACGTCGTGATTGTTTCCGACCTCACGTCTGTCTTGTCATGAAATACGCCATCATCATCCCCGACGGAGCCGCCGACGAACCCCTCGCCGAATTGGGCGGAAAGACGCCGCTTGAGGCGGCGAAGACGCCGAACATGGACCGCGTGGCAATGGAGGGCCGGCAGGGTTTGGCGCGGACGGTGCCCGAAGGGTTTGAGAGCGGCAGCGACGTCGCGACGATGTGTTTGCTGGGGTACGACCCGGCCGTTTACCACACCGGCCGGGCGCCGCTTGAGGCGGCGGCGCAGAACATTCCGCTGTCGCCGACGGATTGGGTCTTTCGTTGCAACCTCGTCACCGCCGTCGACGGCGTTATGAAGGACCACTCCGCCGGCGGCATCACCGACGCCGAGGCGCAGAAGCTCATCGGCGACCTCGCCCGCACGCTCAACCTCGACGGCTTCGAGTTTCACGCCGGCGTCAGCTACCGCAATCTGCTGGTGTATCGCGGGGCGCAGACCTTCAACGTGAAGACCAAGCCGCCGCACGAGTTTCCTGATGAGCCGGTCCTACGCTACCTGCCGCGCGGGGCGGGCCAGGAGATTCTCCGCAAGATCATGGACGTATCACGCGAGCTGTTCGCCAAGCACGAGATCAACGAGGTGCGGCGGCAGACCGGCTTCAACCCGGCGACACAGGTTTGGCTGTGGGGTCAGGGCCACGCGCCGAACATGCCGACGTTCAACGAACGCTTCGGCGTCGCGCGCGGCGCGATGATCACCGGCGTCGACCTCTTGCGTGGCTTGGCCGCCCTGCTCGGCTGGGAAAACCTCGGCGTCGAAGGCATGACCAGTTTCCACGACACCGAGGTTTTCCCAGCCGAGCAGGGCGGCCAAGCCACGCAAGAGGTCGACGCCGGTGATCATCGC
>JBKJRK010000131.1:0-2803 GCA_046593135.1 Tepidisphaeraceae bacterium
CCCGGCGACGGAGTTGACCGTCCGGACAGTCGACTCGGCCGCCGTGAACTGTTCCTTCGGGTCGAGCGACGCGAGAGCCGTGTCAAACTCTTGGAGGGCCGTCTTGTCTTTCGCGCCATCTTTCGCGAGACCACGGAACTGGTAAATCCACCAATCCTTCCGCCCCATCGCCATCCAGCCGTTCGTAACCTGAAGGACCTTGGCGTAATTCTTCGCCTTCATCAGAATTTCGAGGTGTTCGCGTTCGAGGTCCGACGCCCGCTCGGGGGCAACCATGGAGATGGCGCGGACGATGGATTTTTCTGCGTCGTCGAATTTCCCCGCCGCCGCGAATGCGCCGGCCATCGACCGCGGCCACTCCGGGTCGTCGGCGAGGCGCGGGTTGGCGGTGGCCTCGGAAGCCAGCCGCATGACGTCGTCCCACCGGCCGGCGGACTTGCACCAGCCGATCAGTTTCGCGCGGACCTCGCGGTTCAGCGGAGCCAGTTGCAATGCGCGGCTCATCGAGTCTATCGCCGCGGGAAGCTCATTGGACCGGGCGTGTGCGTCGGCCAGCAACACCTGGACGTTAAGCGCCCGCTGATTTCGGTTTGAAAGCTCGGTCAATTCTTTGATCGCGCCCCGGAGATCTGGAGGCTGCTTGCGCACCTTGATGAGGGCGGAATAGTATTGGGCGGCGTCGTCGGAATCGCTCTTGGCGAGGCGCTGCCGGATAATCGGCTCGGCGTCGGCGAACTTACCGGCGGTGATCAGGATCTCGATCTGCAGGTTGGAAAGCTCGCCCGAGTCGGGGTTGGCCGCGACGGCTTCGCGGACGGCCTGCTCGGCCTCGGCATTTTTGCCGGCGGCGGCGAGCGCCTGTACGCGCTGCCGCGCCGCGCCGGGCCCGGGAACTCCTTCGAGTTGCTTGATGGCGTCGTCGAAACGCCCCGTTGCCGCTAGTAGCGCCGCGTACCGTTGCTTCACTGCGGCGGCGCCGCCAGATTTTACGAGTGCGGCCTGGAGGCTTTCCTCCGCCATCGCCGGCTTGTTGGCGCGCGTGTAGTAGTCGGCCAGCAGTAGATCCGTCGCCGACGCGTCCTTGGCGTTGTCGGCGACGCCGGACTCTTTCAGAAGTTTCTCGCCGCCCAGGAAGTCTTCTTGCGCAAGCATGACCTGCGCAAGAGGCCACACGAACCGCCGGTCATCCGGCCACTTCTTCATGCCGTCTTCAAGCACTTTTCGCGTCTTCGCCAGGAGCTCCTTCGTCTTGGCCGCATCTTGATTTGCGCCGGCGGCTTGGAGGTAGGTTTCGGCCAGCGTCAACGCGTTACCCGCGATTTCCGGGTTCTCCTTGAACAATCGCTCACGTTCGGCCACCACCTGGGCAGGATCGCCGAACTGAAGTTCGTAGTTCATCCCCATCTCGCGGAACGCCGCGTCGGCGGGGAACAACGCCCGCGCGCGGTCGATCACCGTTTTTGCTGAAGCCGGGTCGTTGAGCGCGTAGTGGGTTTCGGCCAAGCCTTTCAGGGCTTCACGGTTGCGGCCCTGGCGTTCGACGGCGCTGGTGTAAGCCGCGGCGGCTTCGCGAAAGCGGCCTTGGGCCTGCATGACCTGGCCGAGGTACTGCCAACCGAGCGCAAACGGCGCGCGCGTGCGGGTCATTTCTCGGGCGGCGGTCTCGGCGGCGCCGAGGTCGTTCTTCGCCATGGCAAGGCGAAACCGCAACGCCTGCCCGTTTACCCCGTCGGCCCCGTTCGGGTGGGACGGACCGGGGGCCGCGAGCTTGGGCAGCACCGCGGCGGCGTCGTCAAACCGGCGCTGCTGCATAAGCAGCTCAAACCGGCGGCCCGTGACGCCGACGTCGTCCGGCTTGGCCTTCTCCGCCGCCGCCAAATGCGTTTCCGCTTCGGCCAGTTGGCGCTTCTGCTCGGCCTCATCCTTGGCGCGGGCTGCGGTGTTGCTTTTCTGAATGTAGTAGTCGTGCAGCGCCAGCTCCCGCGCCAAGGGATCGGCCTCTTGCTTGATCTGTTCCAACACCCACTGCTCGGTCTCGGCCGGCGTGCGCTTGACCAGCATCTCGGGCAAGCGCTTCAGCTTTTCGTTGTCCGGGTTGGACTTGATCGCCTCACGCGCCAGCGCGATCGCTTCGTCGCGACGGTCGGCGGATACGTACATCTGCACCAAGAGGTCCACCGCCGGAAGAAGTTTGGGGTCTTCCTTAAACGCCGCCTGCGCCTGGGCGATCGCCTCGTCGACCTTGCCGCTGCTTCGCAGGGCGCCGGCCTTGCGCAAGCGGTCGGCGGGCGTCTCCTCGGACATCTTGCCGACGAACTCTTCCTGCTTGTCGCCGCCTTCAATGATCGCCTCGAGCGTGGCGATTTCCGCGGCCTTGGGTTGGGCGCGCTTGAATTCGGACAAGGCGTCACGCGCTTCTTCGATGCGCCCGTCGCGGAACAGGGAAATGATCCACTGTGCCCGGAGCGGCGTGATGCCGGGGTTGCGCGCCGAAACCTGCCGCAGAAGTTTTTCCGCCTGCCCTGTCTGTCCCATGGACATGTAAGCGTTGGACAGCATGAGGAGCGAGTCGTAATTCGGGGCGTTGTCGCCACGCCGGTCCGCCGCCTGCTGGAGCAGCGTAATCGCGTCGGCCACCTTGCCCTGGAGCAGCATCAGGCGGCCCTTGACCTCCATCAACTCGGGCATGGCCCCGACGCCGGATTTTTCGAGAACGCTCAGGTCTTTTTCCGCCGCCTCGAGCAACTGTTTGCGCCGGCCGGCATCCTTTTCGGACTCAACGGCAGACAATCGGATGCTGGAC
>JBKJRK010000196.1:0-9705 GCA_046593135.1 Tepidisphaeraceae bacterium
GGGGTCAGGAGTTGGGGGTCGGGAGCCAGGAGTCACGGGTCGGGAATCAGAACAAGACAACTCGGCACTCGGTACTCATCACTCATCACTCACCACTCATCACACGCCACTGCCGAGCGCCGCGAGGACCTACGAGAACACCCTCATTCTCCGCGGCTTTTCCAAAAGCCACGCCATGACCGGCTGGCGGCTCGGGTACGCTGCGGGGCCGGAGGCGGTGATCGCGCAGATGACCAAGCTCCAGCAGTACACCTTCGTCTGCGCCCCGTCTCCCCTTCAATACGCTGCGTTGGCCGCGCTGGACGTGCGCATGGACGACGCCGTCGCCGCCTACCGCCGGAAGCGCGACATTGCGTTCGATACGCTGTCGCAAAAGTTTGAAGTGGTGAAACCCGCCGGCGCGTTCTACATCTTCCCGCAGGCCCCCGCCGGCCGAAGCGCTTCCGAATTCGTGACGACGGCGATCTCGAACAACGTCCTGATCATACCCGGCAACGTCTTCAGCGAGCGCGACACGCACTTCCGCATCAGCTACGCCACCACCAACGAGCGGCTGAAGCAAGGCTGCGAGATCCTGTGCCGCCTCGCGGGCCGATAGTGGCGAGGTGCGTCGCCCGTGCCTACCGTTAACGCGTATGGCACGCGCGCCTACGACGAAAAACACGAGCGGCAAACGACCCGTCGCACTCGCGCCTCGGTCGCGCGACGACGCTCGCGTTCCCGTCCTCGGCTTGGTCTGTGTGACGGCCGGGCCGGAGATTCGCTATCGCACGATCACGCGCACGCGTTTTCTTTCGCTCGATGAAACGGCCCAAGCGGCGGCGCTGAATGACGTCTACGGCCATAACGTCCGTATTCTGTTTTCCGCACTCGATTTCTGCGACGCCGGCGACATCCGGCTGTATCGCGTCACGTCAAACCTGTTTCCCCAAGTCGATCACCCGGTCGGCCGAGGGATTCGAGAAAGCTTCGCCCCCCGGATGGCCGGCTTCGGCGCGCGCGCCGCGGAGTTCGGCATTCGCGTCGTGATGCACCCGGACCAATGGGTCGTGCTCAACTCCGACACGCCGGCCGTCGTGGAACAGAGCGTGGCAATCCTGGCGGACCACGCCCGCACCTTCGACCTGCTCGACCTGCCCCGCTCGCCCTGGTCCATGCTTCTGGTTCACGGCGGCAAAGGCAACCGGTCCGACGCACTCGTGAAAACAATCGGCGGACTTCCGCCCAATATTCGCGCGAGGCTCGCGCTCGAGAACGACGAATCGTGTTACTCCGCGCAGCAGATCCTCGACGTCTGCCGAAAAACGAACGTCCCCATGGTGTTCGACGCGCATCATCACGTCGTTCGGGAAAAGCTTGAAACGTACGAGCACCCCGGCGTGCGTGAGATGACGACGGCCGCCGGGGCGACGTGGGACCCACACCCGGAGTGGCAAATCGTTCACATCTCCAACGGACTGGAACAATTCGGCGACCCACGCCACAGCGACTTGATCGACGCATTTCCGACCGCTTTTTTTGAAGTTCCGTGGGTGGAAGTCGAGGCGAAGGGGAAAGAGAACGCGATCATGCCGCTCCGCAAACGGATATGCCGCCACTGACGTTACCGCGGAATGAAAACATCCCCTTCTCCGCTTGACCCAAATCGCCGCGCCGGCAAGACTAGCCGGCTTATGAGCAAAATCCTTTCGCTTTGTTTCGTATTTGCCGCCGTCGTTTCTTTCGGAATGCAAAGCGCCCGCGCGGCCGAGAACGCGCCCGCGGAGAAATCGGCGAACGCCGGGCCGAAGTCGATGCGCGTGTATGTGGGGACGTACACGGGGCCGAAGAGCAATGGGATTTATCTGTTCGACCTTGATCTCGCCACGGGCGCGTTGAAAGAAGTCGGCTTGGCCGTGGAGGCGACGAATCCGGCGTTCCTGGCGCTTTCGCCGGACAACAAATACCTCTACGCCGTGGGCGAACTCGGGCAGTTGCCGGGGGCCGGCGCCGTCAGTGCGTTTTCGGTCGACCAGGCTACGGGGAAGCTGAAGTTATTGAACCAACTTCTCTCCGGCGGCGGCGGGCCGTGCCACGTTTCGACGAACGGAAAATACGTTTTCGCCGCCAATTACGCTTCCGGCAGCGTCGCATCGTTTCCGATCGAAGACGACGGCCAGCTCGGCCCGCCGTTCAGCATGCGTCAGCATCAAGGCAAAGGAACGAACCCCACCCGCCAAACCGGCCCGCACGCCCACGGCATCTGGACGAGCCCGGACAACAAATTCGCGCTCGCGTGCGACCTGGGGCTCGACCAGGTGTTGGTCTACAAGCTTGAGCCCAGGACTGGAGCACTGATCCCGAACGACCCGCCATTCGCCCGGGTTCCGGACGGCGCCGGCGCCCGCCATGCCGCGTTCAGCGGCGACGGAAAGTTCCTGTACGTCATCAATGAAATGGGCAACTCGATGACCGCCTTCTCGTGGGACGCCGTCGCTGGCGTCCTTAAGGAAATCCAAACACTCAGCACGCTCCCGGACGATTTCAAGGGCAAGAGCAGCTGTGCCGAGGTCGTCGTGCATCCATCCGGACAATTCCTCTACGGCTCCAACCGCGGCCACGACAGCATCGCGGCGTTCAAGGTCGATCCGTCAACGGGCAAGCTGGCCCCCGCCGGCCACACGCCCTGCGGCGGCAAGTCGCCGCGGAGCTTCAACGTCGACCCAACCGGACAATGGCTCGTCGTCGCCCACCACAAGTCGGACAGCCTGGCGGTTTTCAAGATCGATCAGACGACGGGCGGGCTAGAGCAGGTCGGTCGGACGACGCCGGTGGGTTCGCCGGCGTGCGTAGTGTTTGTAGGAAAGTAGGCAGAATACAGAATACAGTAGACAGAATAATTGCCCTTCTGCCTTCTGTATTCTGCCTACTGTCTACTACCTTCTCTCCCCTTAGTAATGGAAACCGTTCCCGCGGACGTGCATGAACGAAGGGCCGGGACGGAGTAGTTGTCCGGCGGATACTCGGCCGAGGAAAAGTTCGTGATCGGCGCCGAAGTCGAGCGACGACATCAGTTCGCAATCAAGCCACGCGAGTGCACCGGCGATGATCGGCAGGCCCGACGGCGCCGGTTCCACCGGTAAGCCGTCGAACGGGTCGCGGTCGGTGGTGCGGGCGAAGCGTCGCATGAGGTCCGTGCTGCCTTCGGGGAGCACGCTGAGCGCGAACCGCCGGGTGCGGAGGATCAGCTCGCGTGCGGGCCGGTCCCGGCCGATCGCGACGCTGACGGCGGGCGGGTCGAAGGCCGCCTGCTGGACCCAACTGACGAGCATGCCGAGCGTCTGCCCGCCGTCTCGCGCGGTGAGGATGAACAAGCCGCTCGGGATCCGGCCGAGCGCCTTGCCGACGGTGTTTTTCAACCCGGCGTATTTGGGATCGGAGGGCACGGCGTTGTTGTAGCCGACGAATCCGCCCCGTGCTACTTTGACGCCATGGAGGACGACGCCCCGCCCGATGTCCGGCCCCCGGATTCACCCGCATCGCCGGACGACCACCCCGCGGCGTCAAACGAAGCCACCGACGAACTCGACGGCGTCCGCATCCGGCAACTCGCGGCGTTGCGCCGCAGCACCTACCGCGCCCGCTCGTTCGCGATCATTTTCGCCATCGGCGGATTCGTCGTCGCCATCAAGCTGGTCCTGATGACGATCGCGTCGTTCCATACCAGCGGCGTCGGCCCGTGGTCGCTCGGGTTCCTGATGTTCGCAATCGTGGCGATGATGGTTGGCGGCCATTTCGCCCGCCGGGCGATGGAACTGCACCGCGAGGCGAACGAGCCCGCGCCCATGCCCCCCGCCCCGCCGGACGGGCCGGATTTCTCGACGCTCAGCGACGGGAGCCAGCAGTGGAAGAACCTGGAAGACATCAAGTGACGTTTCGCCACGAAGCCGCGGAGCGGCGAAAGCGTGTAGCCCACGGCGCGAGCCGTGGGGGATTATGATGCGGAGGAATGATGAGCCCCGTAGGGGCGTAATACGGATCGTGATTAATCCTCGCGCGAGTTCAGGGCCGCTGAAGCGGCCCTGCCGGCTGGAAAATTGAGACCTGACGAGCGCGGATTAATCCCGATCCGTATAAGACCGCGAACGCCCGCCGGCTCTTACGCCCCTACGGGGTTCACGACATTGGATCGATTGCAAACCCACGGCTCGCGCCGTGGGCTACATGCTTTCGCCCCTTCGGGGCTGACGTGTTGTGGCCTTAGCCGACCAGCTCCAACCGCGCGTACTGAAGAATGAGCGTCTTTCGCCCCGCCGAATTGAACTCGATCACGGCACGCGTGTGCTGGCCCATGTCGCTCACGTCCGCGATCCGGCCGAGGCCGAATGTCGGGTGTCGGACCAACTGTCCCTTGCGGAACTGCCCGGCCAGGCCCTTGGCTTCTTCTTCGAGATAGTCGCGCTCGTCGTCGCGGTCGCCGAGGGTTTCCAAGCCGGTGCGGTCGATGACGTTTAGCGATTCCGGCGGCATCTCAGTGAGGAACGGGCTGGTGACCGTGCGCTCGCGCAGGCCGCGGATCGTGCGGTAGGCGGCTTTGCTGAGGATGAGCTGCTGCTCGGCGCGGGTAATGCCGACGAAGCACAGCCGGCGCTCTTCTTCCAGTTCGGACAAGCTGTTGCGCGACCGGGAGTGCGGGAGCACGCCCTCTTCCAATCCGATCATCGCGACGACGGGAAATTCGAGGCCTTTCGCCGCGTGGAGCGTCATGAGCGTGACCGCCCCGCCGGCGCCTTTCATGTGGTCGGCGTCGCTGACGAGGCTCACGCGCGCGAGATAATCCTGAAGCGACCCGTCCGGGTTTTCCGAATCGTACTCGGCCGCGGCGCTGATCAACTCGTTGACGTTGTCGATCGGCGAGGCTTCCTGCTCCGGATCGGATTCCTTGCGAAACAGCGCCTCCAGCCCGCTGGTGCGAACGACGTCTTCCATGATCGCCTGGACGACGCCCTTCTGTTCGGCCAGCAGGTCGTCACTCATCAACTGCTGCGTCGCGAGCTTCCGCCAGCGGTCGACGAGAGATACGAACAGCCGCGTCGCATTGAGCGCACGCGTTGAAAGTCCCGGCACCTGCGACGCCGCCCGCATCGCTTCGCCGAGGCCCAGGCCGTTGGCCGTGGCGTACACCTGCATCTGCTTCACGCTGCCGTCGCCGATCCCGCGCGGCGGAACGTTCGCGATCCGGTCCAGGCTCACCGCGTCGTTCGGATTGGCGATCACACGGAGATACGCCAGGACGTCCTTGATCTCTTTACGGTTGTAGAACTCCGTCCCGCGGGCGATCTGGTACGGCACGCTCGCCCGGCGGAGCGCGTCTTCCATCACGCGCGACAGGCTGTTCATCCGGTAAAAAATCGCCATCCCGCTCCAGGGCATGCCCGACTTCTCATTCAATTCTCTCAGGTCCGCCGTAATGATTCCCGCCTCGTCGCGCTCGTCCTGGCAGAGATAAACGCGGGCCGGCTCGCCCTGCGGGTTTTCCGTCCAGAGCGACTTTTCCTTTCGTTCCGTGTTGTTCCCGATCAATCGGCTGGCGACGTGCAGGATCGTCTTCGTCGAGCGGTAATTTTGCTCGAGGCGGACGACCTTCGCGTCCGGATAGTCCTGCTCGAACTCGAGAATGTTGCGGATGTCGGCCCCGCGCCAGGCGTAGATCGACTGGTCGGGATCGCCGACCACGCAGATGTTGCGGTGCTTGAGCGCCAGCGCGTGGGCGATCACGTACTGGGCGTGGTTCGTGTCCTGATATTCGTCGATCAGGATGTATTGATAGCGCTGCTGAAGTTCGTCAAGAATCTCAGTGTGGTCGCGGAACGCGTGGGCGGTCTTGAGGAGCAGGTCGTCGAAATCCAGCCCGTTGTTCTGGGTCAGAAGCTGCTGGTATTTTGTGTAAATCCGGGCGACGTTCCGCTGGTAAAAATCTCCGGCCGCCTGGGCGAAGGCTTCGGGGCCTTGGAGATGGTTTTTGGCGTTGCTGATGGTGCCGTGGACGCTGGATGGGGGAAAATTGGTGCCGGACATCTCCAGCGTTTTGATTGCTTCTTTGATGAGTTTCGTCTGGTCGCCGGAATCGTAAATGGAAAACGTCGACGGCAGCCCGACGCGCTCGGCGTAGTGCCGCAAGATCCGCAGGCATAGCGAGTGGAACGTGCAGATGGTCGACCAGGGTTGATCCAGCCGGCCAAAGTCGCGCATCTGCCGGCCCATGACCGTGCCGACTCGGGTTTTCATCTCCCCCGCCGCTTTGTTCGTGAAGGTGATAGCCAGGATGTTGTTGGATGGGATGCCCTGTGCAACGAGGTACGCCACCCGGCGGGTGATCACGCGCGTCTTCCCGCTCCCCGCCCCCGCTACGATCAGCAGCGGCCCGTCAACGTGGCTGGCGGCCTCGCGTTGGGGGTCGGTGAGATCATCTAACAACTGCTCGACCTGAACCACTGACACACTCCCGGCCCCGCGCACGGCCGCAGGGACGAACCTTGTGTTCGCCCTACGCTCCTGCATCGGAAACGAGGGCGAACACAAGGTTCGCCCCTACGAATCTCACCGCAACGGTCGCGGTGTAACGAACGGGCGACTATAGCACCGCCCGTGTTCTGATGCTCGGCCGCTAATAAGAAAGGACAGCCGAACCGGCTGTCCTTTCGCTATGACGCTCTGTAACCCCGCTCATTCTTCCCGCGGGCAATACGCCTCGAGTTCGACCAGGAACTCGTGCAGCGCGGTAGCCGAGTTGTGGCCGGGGTCGTCGCCCTGGTGCAGCAGGGTGTACGTCTCGCGGATTCCGGCACACGCGAGCCGCTGCAACGCGGGTTTGTAGACGCTCTTGGCAAGGGCGTCGTGGTATTTGGCGCGGAAGTAGTCGTATCCGTCGGGGTGTTCTTCGAACCATTCCCACAGCGCCTTGGGCGGGCCGAGGTGGCAGAGCACGTTATCAACCTTGCACCACTCGCGCAGGTCGCGCGTGAGGTTGATCGGCTCGACCGAGATGCGCTGCCCGTCATCGGGCTCGACCGCATCAAGCAGGTGCTTGATCTTGATCATGGAAGCCGCCTCCTATGTATCGCAAACCCGCGGTGCCCCGAGCCGACCACGACGTCGCATTCACTCCATCGGCGACCACGTGTGCGATACATCTATTAAGACGTAAAAGAGATTGTGAAGTTGGGCACAAAGTGATGCCCCCCGGGCGGTGCCTATTTTTCTGTCGCGGGGCCCTGAAAACCTGTGATAGCCGCCCCATCCCCTCTGCCGTGGCCACCTCTCCCTTTGACGTTTTCCGGTCTTGCCGACATGTCCCTTACCCGGCATTCCTCAGTTTGCAATGGAATTCACCATGTCTCGTCTGATCGCACTGATTCACCAATTGCTCCAATTGCAGCCGGGCCGCGACCTGGCTGAAGTCAACGGGAAACAACCTCGTCGATCAGGCGCGCGCCGACGGGTCCATCGTCCCAGGGGTCGGGGCGACGGGTTCGATTGGAAACTTCTTCGCCTCGGCCACTTCCTCTTCCACGTTGCCCGGCGTGTCGTGCCAGAGCAGCAGGAACAGCAGCAGGCAAACGCCGGCGCCGATGGACGGGGCCAGCCAGATGTTCCCCCACTGGCGCACGCCTTCCACCGTGTAATGGTCGACGATCCGGCCGGAGATTTCGTTCCCGAGCCACATGCCGGCGCCGTAAATGAGGAAGCTGAACAGGGCCTGCGCCGAGCCGCGGATGGCGGGCGGGGCCTTCTTGTCGGTATGGATAAACCCGGCGGCCAGGAAGAAATCGAAGCAAATCCCGTGAAGGGCGACGCCCAGGAGAATGAAGTTGAACGGCGTCCCGTCCGACGCCGCCGAGAAAAAGGCGTAGCGGGCGACCCACGCCGCCATGCCGATTGCAAGGACGATTTTCATCCCGAGAAAGCGGATGCCGAACGGCAGCAAGAGCATAAAGCCGATTTCGGACCACTGCCCGATGGTCAAGACCGAGGCGATCTTTGCGACCTTAATGTCCCCGAGAAACACGCCGGCAAAGCTGTAATAAAACGCCAGCGCGATGGTGATGGCGAAGCTGAGCCCGAAGAAGATGGCGAAGTCTTTGTTGCGCAGCAACCCGAAGGCTCGCACGAACGGGAGCGTGTCGCCTTTTTTTCCGGAAGGCGGCGTGTGGGGGAGGACAAGGCTGAAGACGCCGAGCAGCGCCGACAATGCCGCCGCGAGGATCAACGGGCGATTGGTGACGTCCGAATCCTTCGGCAGCACGAAGTCGATCGACATGCCGGCGGCGATCCAGCCCATCGTGCCGAACACGCGCACCCAGGCGAAATGCGCCGACTCCTTGATGTTCGCAAAGGCCAGCGAGTTGGAGATGGTGAGCGTCGGGTTGTAGACCAGTGCGTAGAGGAACGCGACCCACCAGAACGACGAGTAATCCTGCATGCGCGACAGTAGAAACAGCAATGCCGCCCCAAGGATATGGAAGATCGCCATCAGGTACTGGCTGGCGAGCACGCGGTCGGCAAGCTGGCCGGCGATCATCATGGAGAAGATCGCGCCCAGCGCCATCGTGCCGTAGACACTACCGATCTGCTCGCCCTTGAAGCCCAATCCAACGTCGAGATATCGGCCGAGCACGGTGAACCACGCGCCCCACACGGCGAACTGCAAAAACATCATGACCGACAAACGGATCCAGACAGACGGATCGAATGATGAAGCGGGCGTAGGTTCGTAACCCAGTTTGGAGGTGCTTTCCGTCATGGTCCCGTGTGGCCTTCCAAAAATAATGCGTCCGCCCCTGGGCGCGACGTCGTGAAAAACGTGCGAAAAGGAATGTAAGGCACGCGCCCGCTGTGTGCAACGAAAAGACGTTTCTCGCCGGAACGGCGATCTACGTGGCGTGCTTCACGTCGAGCGCCCGGCATGCTTCGACCGTCGCCTTGCTCTTGTTGAGCGTGTAAAAGTGCAGCCCGTCCACGTCGTTGAACAGTAAGTCGCGGCACTGCATGGCGGCGTAGTCGACGCCAACTTGATGAATGGCGTCGGGGTTGGAGGTTTCCACCGATTCCAGCTTGGTCAGCAGCCGGTGCGGGATTTTGGCGCCGCACATGCTCACGAACCGCTTGATCTGCGAGACGTTCGTAATCGGCATGATGCCGGCGATGATCGGAACCTTGATCCCCATCGCGCGGGCGTCGTCGCGGAAACGGTAGAAATCCGCGTTATCGAAAAACAACTGCGAGACGACGAAACTGGCGCCGTTGTCGACTTTGCGCTTGAGGTGTTCCAAGTCGCGCGTCTTGTTCAAACACTGCGGATGTCCTTCGGGATACCCGGCCACCGCGACACAGAAGTCGTGGCGGGATTTTACAAACGCCACCAACTCGTTTGCATACGCAAATCCCCCCGCCGTCGGGACAAACTGCAACTGCCCTGTCGGGGGGTCTCCGCGTAACGCGAGAACGTTCCGGATGCCGCTATTCCACAGGTCGTCTAATACCGAGCCAAGTTCCTCGGCGGTATGACCCACGCACGTCAGGTGCGCCATGGCGCGGATTGTCGCCTCGCGCTGGATGCGCCCGACCAACTCCACCGTCTTCTGGCGCGTGCTCCCGCCGGCCCCGTACGTGACTGAAACGTAGGTTGGAGCGAGCGGCTTGAGGTCCTCGATCGTCTGGAATAAC
>JBKJRK010000251.1:0-4509 GCA_046593135.1 Tepidisphaeraceae bacterium
CAATACTTGCGCATTGCGTCGATCAAAGCGTCGGGCTTACCCGCGCGGTCGGCGGCTTCCTTCAGGTATTCGGCAGCCGACGCCTCTTGCCCGGGCATGCCGTAGGCGATGTAAGCGAGCAACAGTTTCGGGCGAGGCGATGCCGCCTCGGAGTTGGATACTTGTTTGAGGTCCTTCACGATAAATGCCAGGCGGTCGCGCCCGAGGAACGCCTCGAGGTCGTAGCGGCCCATGAGCAGGGCCGGGTCGGCGCTGATTGCTTGTCGCAAGCTCTGCTCGGCGCTTCCGTAGCGCGTCGCGCCCAGCTCGGCTTGCGCCCGGCCGAGTCGGATGAGCGGATTGTTCGGGGCCACCTGACCGGCCGCGGCGTACTTCTCGATGGCGTCGCGGAAGTTGCCGGCACGCATCAGGTCCTCGGCGCTTTTCAGCAAATCATGCAACCCCTTGGCTTCGATGCCGTCGGCAAGGCTCTTGATCTCCAATGGTGCCGGACGCGCCACATCTAACGCGGCGGCCTCGGGGGCGGGTGCTTCGGCGGCAGGCGCGGGAGCCGCTTCCGGGGCGGGGGTCGCGCGCTGCTGCGCCACTTCCGGGGCCGGAGCCTCAGGCTGTGGAGCGGCTTCCGGGGCCGCCGGCGAAGCGGGGGCGGCTCTTCGGGGAGGCGGGAGAGTCACACGAGGCCGATCCGCCGGGGCGCCGGCTTTTCGATCGCCGGGCTT
Source organism: Tepidisphaeraceae bacterium (assembly GCA_046593135.1). Taxonomy (GTDB): domain Bacteria; phylum Planctomycetota; class Phycisphaerae; order Tepidisphaerales; family Tepidisphaeraceae; genus JBKJRK01. The sequence continues at coordinate 720 of JBKJRK010000251.1, forward strand.
CTGCTCGCCGGGCTTGGCTTCGCCGTCCGCGGTGCCGGCGTCCTGCGCCTTCTTCAACATCCGCTGTTCCCGATTGGCTTCCTCGGGACTCTGCGGCTGATCTCCCTGAATCTGCCGCATCCGCTGCTGCAACTCCGCGTACTGCTTGCTTTGCTTCGCCGGCTCGACCGTCAGCCGGCGGCTGAGCCCCTGATTGGTCTGAAACTTTCCACTTAACCGGTCGGCTGAAACCTGCGGCGAATTCGCGCCCGGGTTGGTCGCGTCCGCCTTCGTCGTTTTGCTCTCGGACGTGCCGCCGAGCGCGGAATCAAGCGGAGTAGAATTCAGCGGCTGGGCAAGGCTGTTGCCGCTCGACTGATCGGTCGATCCTTCTACGTCCTGGCCGTCCCGTGCCGCGTCATTCAGCTCTTGACGCATGCGGTCGATGTCGCCGGCGTTGAGGCCCGCCCGGCCGGCGGGGTTGCGCCGGTTGGCCGTGTCTGTGCGGGACAGTGCCGAGTTGTTGACGTTGTTTCCCAGCAGCGTCGGGTTCAGTTGCATCAACCCGTACAGCGGCGACGCCGTCAGCACCTGGGGCTGATTGTCTTTGTCAACCCCTTCGCCCAGGATCAAGCTGCCCGAGCGGAGCATGGACGTCTGGGAACCATAGACTTGCGCGGTGCTTTGGTAGGCCGGATTTCCGACTGTCGTCTGCGAAGCTCCGGTGTTGTAGAACCCGCCGCTGAAACCGTCCTGACGAAAGCCCGCCGGCGGCGGGGTGGCTCGGGAATCGCCGTAGAAGGCGGTGGAACGGCCGTAGTCGACGTTGGGCCGCGTGCGCGTCGGCGCGCCGCTGGAGTCGCGAATGAACCGGTCGGTCTGAAGGCCGCCCACCGGGCCGCTAAACTCGAGGGAATCGCGGTACCCGAGAGGCCCGCGGAACGCGCGCGCGCCGGAAACGTTGCCAGTGACGACCTGGTTGCCCGTGTAGCCGCGGGCGTCGGCGTTGTTGCTTCGGTCGTTGGAACCGTCGCTGCCGACGCGCGTGTTTCCGTCCTGTGCCCGGCCGTCCTGATTGGCACGCACTTGTGCGGTTGCCGGTAAAGCAAGGGTCATCAACGGCAAAGCCGCCGCGACCGCCGCGATGAGCCGATAACGAGTGCGAGTATTCATGACGTGTGCCTTTTTTGCTCGGGTTACGAGTATTGCAATTAATTGACGGCCGGCGCATCCGAAAGTTCCCGCGACGCGCTAATGCCCGAGGCGTCATAACTATATCACCGCAACAAAGTTTTGTCGTCCCGAAACGGCTTAATCCCCCGCCGCCACCGCCCCGCTTTCATCACGCCCCCGCCTTACGAATAACCGGCTGGACAGGAGTACGACAACGCCCGGAATGAGCCAGAACGTCCTTTTTTCAACGAACCCCATCCAGTACAACGGAAATGCGACGATTGAACAGATGGCCAGGAGCGTCAGGACCGCCCGTTGAGCGTGCAAGGAAATTAACCCGGAGCCCCACGTCAACCACAGATAGCCGGGAAAGACGAGGCCGTAAAAGCTCAGAAAGCACCAGTAGACAACTTCGCCCAAGTCATGTCCGAGCAAGTGCCGCGGCGTGGAGGCATACCAGCCGAGGGCCACCGCAATCATTAGAAAGAGTGCCGCGCCGATGCCGGCCAGGCGCAGAAACCTGGACGCTTCACGGCGTACGCCGTGTAACGGCAATTCGCGCACGTGGGCGGCGACAGTGAAAGCGCTTTGGCCGACGAAATGCAGCGTGAGGAACAGCGTCGTCAGTTGCGTCAGGGGTTGCCCCTCGACCGCCGGCGACAGCAGGCGGGCGTAAAGCAGTGTAAACACGATCATCGCAAAAAAAATGACGCCAAAGCCGAAGCCGAATGCGAACCGGCCGCCGGCAGGCGACGTCGACTGGCGGGCGCGGTGAAAAGTGAGGTCAAGATACGGGCACAGCGCGAAGCCGATGACCAGCGCCGGGGTCAGGCAAATGAGCGCGATCGCATTAATGCCCGCCTCGCCAAGCGGCGTGGCCGACGGCACGGCGAGCACGCCTTGCTGGTCCAGCATGTACCATATCGCGATGGAAATGAGCAAGGCGAGCAGGCTCCCCGCCCGGCGCGTCAGCATGTTCGCCGGCACGAGTGCCGCCAGAAGATAAATTGCCAACGCGTAAAAGCCCCACCCGGTCAGCCGGTGGATCATCCACATCGCAAAAAAGACGTGGTACGCGATCGTGACGAGCGAGAACGCGCAACACGCCCCGGCGTGCCGGCGAACGAATCGCTCACTCGCCGCCCCGTCCCGCAACACCCAACCCATGGCCGCGGCCCCGACCACATTGGGGACGGCGAACACGACCCACCCCCAGAGTCCAAAATTCCGAACGAGCAGCACCGGCACGAACATGCCGATGACCCACGTCCACGACACGCCAAGGAATACGGCCCAGAAAAAATTCGCCGCGAAGCCGTCAACACGGGCGGCAGTTGGCGAAGGGATGCCATTTATCACGAGCAGGAGTGTACAGGCACCGGCGTCAGAAATGTTGGTATCGCGGGCGTCTCACCCGTTTGACATGAGAACAAGCGGGGAGACACCCCGCGCTGCAAGAAGACGGCGGATAGTTTACTTCCCGGCTTTGCGCGCCTTCTTCACTTTGTGCTGGACCTTCGGCGTGACGTGGAAGATGGCCTCGCAGCGTCCGACGCGGCGGTCGCGCTCGCCACGAAACCCTTGCTGTTGGATTTCCATGTCCATCGTGATGTTGAATTCCGTTCCCGTGGCCATCAGCCCCTTGATGTCCTCGCGCGGCGTCATGCGATACACCGCCGGGCCGAAACACGGACGCAGGAACGTGTAGCTGAGGTTTTTGCAAACGACGGTGTAGTCGCCCCCGCACACGCCAAAGACGTACATGCCCCCGGCAATTTCGCTGTTCGCCAGCAACGCCCCACCGGCCATCGCGCGATACCAGTTGCGGTTGAACCGGCGAAACGGCAGGAACGCGGCGAAGGTTTGCGGGTCAAGCTGCTTCATCCGGATGCCGCTGAAGAACGCCAGCGGGAGCCAGATGAGCGAACAGATGCTGTGCCAGAAATTGTCGCGGACACTGAGGCGGCTGATGAACGCCTCGATGCGGTCCATCAAATTTTTCGGCGGCTCCGCATGACGCGCCGGCCGGCGGGCAAGACGCGTGTCGGTCGATAAAGCTTCGGCAGGTAACGCTTCGCTCGTCCTGACCGGCGTCGCGCGCGAACCACCCGCGCGTTCCTGTTCAGACGTAGGACGGTCGAGCTCGCGCAACGCCTCGTCAGTGTCTGATACTTCAATCGTGCTCATTCTCGAATCCCTGCTACACCTTCCGCAACCGACGCCGTCATTGTAGAGGCGATTGATCTCCCCGCCACCGCCCAAAACGCGTGGCGAATAAGGCTGAGGGATGAAAGCACAAATAGACGGGTCTGACAAGCCGGCCTGCAACACACCTTGCCTTTGTCCCACCCACGACGCGCTAGCATCTCGATAACAAAACAGCCGGCGGAGCGCTTTACGCTCCGCCGGCTGTGGTCTAATCGATCCTAATTTAGTCCGAGCCTCGGATACCGCGACGCGAACGCTAGAGGGCTGGCCGCCCCGAGCGCCGGCGCCGCGCCAGCATTCCCATCGCCCCGATAGCCAACAGCCCCAGGCTCGTCGGCTCCGGCACCGCGGCCACCGAAGCCATCAGGCTTGCCACGTAACCCTCGCCGAACTGCGCCTCACGCATCGCCAGCAGGTCCGCCGTCAGCAA
>JBKJRK010000268.1:0-9530 GCA_046593135.1 Tepidisphaeraceae bacterium
GGCGCCATCGACCCGGTCGGGATGACAAACGCTTCGACGACGAACGCGCGGAAGATGAACGCGAGGATGAACGCGATGAGGATCGATTCGATCGTGTCTCGGAAACCGCCTTCGTGACGGCGTGCCGTTTTGCTCGGCGGGAGGGGAACGGCTGCGGTGTCCACGGTCATGCGGGTCATAGTAGGGGAGGGGCTGCCGCGGCGGAAGCGCGGCGCGACCCGCGATTACGGAAGGGCCACGGCGAGCCGGACGGGAGGGGTCGCGGCGGCTAGGGCGTCGCCGCGGAACTGGTCGCGAATCGCCTTGACCTGCGGAAGGTCGATGGGGTTCTTGCCGCCGGATGAACCGATCACGCAGAAGAACGCGCCGCCTTCGGAAAATCCGGCCATGGGATGGCCGTTCACGTCGTGGTCGCAATTCTGCTTATCCGGGCAGGCGGGAAAGGCGCTCGTGGGAAGCGAAAAAACCGACACGAACGCGTCGCCGCGGGCGAAGACGAGGTGGGCGGACCGCGTCGGTCCGACCGCGCAGATCATCGCCCCGTGAAATTCCCAGTCGTGGCCCACCGGCGCGGCGATAACGGGGTGCCGAAGCTCGGCCTTCATGACACGGGCGATGGCTGTGAAATCGTCTCGGGGGGCGCCGTCGTAAAAATGCTGGTCGTGGACGGCGGCCTTGCAACACGCGTCGTGGACGCGCGCGAGCCGGGTTCCGAGCTCCTCCGGCATCGAGATGCCCCCGTTCGACCCACCGGTTTTACTGAAATAAACGGCAAACAGCCCCAGCCCGAGCACGACCGCCGCCGCCATGCCGAGGGTAGCCCTGCGTCGCCAGAAGGACGGAGCGACGCGTATTACGGCCGAGGTGTTGTTCCTTGCGCCCGCTTCGTGAGTGCAGGTTGTGCCGTGTGACAGCAAAGCCTCAATCTTGCTTCGCAGCTCTGCGGGCGCGCGCTCCCCGCCCCAGACGCGTTTGACGGCCGATTTCAGGGCGTCGTCTTCGAAGCTGTTCGGATCCGGTATCATGGAGTTCTAACCCACCAGACATTCAGGGTATCGCGCCCGAAGTACTTAACTTGTTTCCACCCAAAGCTATTCCCGACCGGGCCTTGAGACTTATCGCCGGATAACGCCCTCGCGCAAGGCGTAGTCCCGTAATTCGACCGCTAACTTCTGCCGGGCCCGGTGGAGCCGACTCATAACCGTGCCGATCGGAATGTCGAGCGTGTGGGCGATCTCTTTGTAAGTCAGACCGTCCACGGCCCACATCAACAGCACGATCTGATAATCCACCGCCAGCCCGTCGAGCGCGCGGACCAGTTGCTCGTCCATGTTCTCCAGATTGATCGGCATTTGCACGCCCGCCGTCTCAGGCAGGGCGTCGAGGTCTGCACTTTCGAGCGACGCGTCGTCCATCGACATCGGCTGTCGCCGCTCGCGCCCGCTGCCGCTGAAGTGCAGGTTCTGCATGATCCGCAGCAGCCACGGGCGGATGCCGTATTCCTTCAGTTGAAAGGAGTCTTTCGCCCGAAACGCCCGGAAGTACGTTTCCTGAACAAGGTCGTTAGCGCGTTCCGGATCGCGCGTGAGCCGCCGGGCGACGCGGTAGAGCGTGTCCATCTGGTCCAGGGCGAGCTTCTCGAACTGATCAACAGGAGCGCTCATCGTTTCCGACAACCGATCTTCGGCACATCAGGCGTTCATCAATAATTGTGCGGTACTGGGCTAGGCCGAGTGCGCCGGTGATAGACATCATACGGTCCCCGCGCGTCACGGAAAGGATTGCGGAAAATTCGGGTATAAAATGGGGCCGCAGTCGATGTCGACTGCGGCCCGTTTAGACGCATCTTCGGGAAATGAGGCGTTATCCGGTGCGCAAATGCGGGGATTGCTCAGCCTCCCGCCCAGGAATCCCAGCGCCGGTTGTTGTCGGCATACATCAGGTCACCTCTCAATACGCCGCGGGGAACGAAGCCCCAGTTCCCATACGGGATCTTACCGAGGATGACCCCGCTGTTGTCGGAAACCCAGCGCCAGTTGAATTGCGAACCGGGGCCAATTTGACCAACATACGGATTCACCATCGCATAGGTGTTGTAGTTGTAATTGCCATACACGTTGATGACCTGACCGGTTTGATTCACCTCGTAGGTGCCGGTAGTTGTGTTGAGGAAGAAAGGCGTCACGCCTCCGGATGGAACATAATCGTTCACGGCACAGGCGTACAGCGATCGCAGAAACTGCCTTGAGCCCACGCCGAGGGTCGTGCTCTTATGGCCGGCTGTGCAAGGACTTGAAAAATTGTAGTCGGGATTCGGCATCAGGTCGTTCACATTCACCCAGCCGCATTTGTTGGCTTGGGCGCCGCCGTCCGTGATGGAATAGCCGAATCTCCAGTCGCCGTAGTTGTCATCCGTGTTGTACACGAAGGTCCAATACGCCGGTAACGTGCCAATCTGGAAAGAGTCCGGCGCCGATCCAATGTAGGTTAATCGACTCGCATATTTGTTGTACCACACTCCAGCCGGCGCGCTTGACGCCCAAGCCATTGAGGCGGCCAAAGCAATCAGAGTTATTAATGCATGCGCATTCGTTGACTCCCTCGGGCGTGAAAGCCCGAAAAGTAAGTGACATGGGATTTGCAAACAGAAGGGAAACGCTCAAAAACAATGAAAATGGCGGTCAAGAATAGTGTTAGCGGGCCTCCTTTCTGCGTCTTCTCCACCAAGAATTATACACTGCCGAAGAACTGCTTCTTCCATTGCGTGCTCAAGAAATCGATTGTCATTGTGATGCATAAAAAGATAGACAATGCGTAAACGATTATCATTATGCCAAGCCAGTCCGCCGGCCGCAAGTATTAAAAGGAAAAATTCTAAGACGATTGCCCCGAAATCGTTATGCGCAGATTGAGAACAAAAAAGAGGCGCGTCGCTCGTGACGTCGACAAATTAAAACCGCTGTTGGGGGGCCACGGCCCCAGCTGACGATTGTGAGCTGCAGACATCGAACGCCGCCGGCGAGCCACCCGTGCAAGGCTGGCTACCCCCGCCACAGGCGCTTCGTCTTCGTTTGTGAGCAAGACGGGTCGCAAGTGACGCATCCGTGCCCTTGTAAGGCCTTGGCGGACGCAGTATATTGCCCGGCTTGTCGATTCGCGGAGCCGGAAGGGCTTTGCGCATCATCTGAACGCCCGGACACATGACGGCGCGAAGGCCAGGAACCAGGAACGGTATGCCGACGATTAATCAGCTCATCAAGAATCCCCGCCGGGCGCTCGGGCGCATCAAGAAAAATAAGGATCTGGAAGCCTCGCCGCAGAAGCGGGGCGTGTGCCTCCAAGTCAAGACGATGACCCCGAAGAAGCCGAACTCGGCCCTCCGGAAGATCGCCCGCGTGCGGCTGAGCAACGGCAAGGAAGTCACCGCCTATATCCCCGGGGAAGAGCACAACCTTCAGGAACACAGCATCGTGCTCGTTCGCGGCGGTCGCGTGCGCGACCTGCCGGGCGTGCGATACCATATTGTCCGCGGGACCCTCGACGCCCTCGGCGTCGACGGCCGCAAGCGCAGCCGGAGCAAGTACGGGGCGAAAAAAGGCAAGTAGTTCGGAATATGCAGAATGATGAATACAGAATAGAAGACTCGGTCATTTGAGGTTTTTTTGCACTCGATTCTGCATTCGTTATTCATCATTCCGCCTTTATTTTATCCGGAGTATTCCCGTGGCGTGTGTCGCGGGGAGAACATCCTCCCAGGAAACGGAACCGCAGGAAGAATAGAACATGGCGTATAAGAAGTTCACCGCAAGCGAAGACATGTTGAAGCCGGACCCACGCTTCAACAGCAAGCTGGCCAGCAAGTTCATCAACTCCCTCATGTGGGACGGCAAGAAGACCGTCGCCCAGGGCATTTTTTACAGCGCGATGGACGAAGTCGTGAAGAAGATCAAGGACGTCCCGCCGCTCGAGGTATTCGAGGGCGCGATCAACAACGTCAAGCCGTATGTCGAAGTGCGATCTAAGCGCGTCGGCGGCGCCAATTACCAGGTTCCGATGCAGGTGAACAAGCGGCGCCAGCAGAGCCTGGCGTTTCGCTGGATCATCAACGCCTGCCGCGAACAGGGCGGCCGGCCGATGCACCTGCGGCTCGCCAACGAGTTGATGGGCGCCTTCAACAAGGAAGGCAAGGCGATGGACAAGCGCGAGCAGACCCACCGCATGGCCGACGCCAACAAAGCCTTCGCGCACTTTGCGTGGTAAGCATTTTCACAACTCGAATCGATTCAAGAAACCAGACGGGCCGGCACACGCGTGTGCCGGCCCGTCGTATTTTGATGCGAAGACTCGAGCCGTTCAGCGGCCCTTGCGCCCTTGGGCGACCTGCCGGCGGGCTTCCGTCAGCCGTTGCGAGAGGTCCAGAAAACTCGCTCGCCCCGCGCAACGCTTTCCACGCGGCGCCACTTTACGTTGAATCGCAGAAACTCGCCCCGCGACACGATTGCTCAATCCAAACATACGAACCGTCCTTTCTTACATGCATACGGCTTCATGACCCGTGAACGAGCACCATACGGCTCCGAACGCACAACCCGTGCCTTCGCCGGATTTCGCGACAGTCCGATAACGGCCGCTTGCCCCTACAAGCCGTCCCGGCGTTCGGTTACAACCTTCCGCTCGTTCTGAAACCCGAAGGACCGCCCCATGATCGACATCAAGGATGTGCGCGAGAACCCCGACCGCTACCGCGAAGCGGCCCGGCTGAAGCGCATCGACGTCAACATCGACTTGCTGCTGGAACTCGAAGAAAAGCGCCGCACACTCGACGCGAAGCGTCAGCAACTTACAGCCGAGAAGAATGCGATCGGCAAGCAGATCGGTCAGCTCGCCGGGCGAATGAAAAAGGCGTCAGCTACAGAGCAGAGTTCACTTCAGGACGAGATGACCCGATTGCAGGCGCGGCCGACCGAGATCAAGCGCGACGAGCAGGTCCTCGTCGACGAGATCGCGAGGCTCGAGCCGCAAATCGAAGAGATCCTCCTCCGCGGCGTGCAGCCGCCCGACCCGGAAGTGCCGGTCGGCAAGGACGACACGGAAAACGTCGAAGTCAGGAAATGGGGCGAGATCCGCAAGTTCGATTTTGAACCAAAGGATCACGTCACCCTCGGCACGAAGCTCGGCATCATCGACACCGAACGCGGCGTCAAGCTGGCCGGGTCGCGCAGCTATTTCCTCGTCGGCGACGGCGCGCTGCTTCACCAGGCCGTCCTGCGTCTCGCGCAGGACATGATGGTCGAACGCGGCTTCGTCCCCATGACGGTCCCCGTGCTCGTGCGCGAAGAGGCGATGCGCGGCACCGGGTACTTCCCGCTCGGGCGCGAGCAAAGCTACGAGATGAGCAACGAGGACCCGCCGAAGTTTCTCGTCGGCACCGCCGAGGTCGCGCTCACCGCGTTCCACATGGGCGAGACGCTCGACCTTAAGGACCTGCCGAAAAAGACCGTCGCGATGAGTTCCTGCTTCCGCCGCGAGGCGGGCACCTACGGCAAGGACACCGCCGGCCTCTACCGCATTCATCAGTTCGACAAGGTCGAGCAGGTGATCGTCTGTCGTAACGACGTTGAAGAATCAAAACGCTGGCACCAGGAAATTCTCAAGAACGCCGAAGACGTATTGCAGCGTTTGAATCTCCCGTACCGCGTCGTCGCGGTCTGCACCGGCGACCTGGGGCAAGGCCAGGTTGCAAAGTATGACATCGAAACCTGGATGCCCAGCCGCAACAGTTTCGGCGAAACGCACAGCGCCAGCCGGTTCTACGATTTCCAGGCCCGGCGACTCAACCTGCGGTACCGCGAAGAAGACGGGAAACTGAAGTTCTGTCACACGCTGAACAACACAGTCATCGCGAGCCCCCGCGTGCTCATCCCGATTTTGGAGCTGTACCAGAATGCCGACGGGAGTGTGACGATTCCTGAGTCGCTGCGGCCGTACATGGGCGGGCGGGAGCGGATCGGCTGAGGCCCGCGATGCGCCCATGGTGCGTCCGTTCTTCCGCCCTGGCAAAGTTTAATTCTTATGTTCTTCCGGGGCTGATTCTTCGCTGAACAACACCTCCAAGTTCCGAACATACGTGGCCGGATCGTTCGCGTTTAATAGGCTGTGTCCGGCGCCGGGGAATTCCACGAACTTCGCGTGAGACTGCACCGTCTCATACATCGCCCGCGCCTCGCTCGGCGGCGAGCGGAAATCTTTGCTGCCGGCGGCGAAGACAAGCGGGATACTCTCAGGAATCTGTGAGACGGGATCACATGGGCGCAGCAGGTCGAGCTTGACCGGCAGGAACACCGGGGCCCAGAGTCGGAATCCCGCGTATGCGAGATAATCGAGACCGGGCGGAAGGTAGTGGTCGAGCCGGTTCCACAGCGCGGAGCGCAGGTCGGCGTACAGCGAGTCGAACACGTACGCATGCACCCGTACGCCGAGTTCCGCCGACGCATACGCGGCGGCTGCGCCGCCAAAGGAGGAGCCGCAGACGACGATCGGCTCGCCCGGGCGCTCGCGCTCCAGAAACTCGACGGCTGAAATTACGTCGTGCCGCGCGGAATAGCCGACGTCGTGGGCGGCGCCGGTCGAGTCGCCGTGCGAGCGGAGACTGACGGCCAGTACGCCGTAGCCGTCACGGGCAAGGGGCGCGAAGAGGTTGCTAAACATCGAGCGTGACCCACCAATCCCGTGAAGGAATAGCACCGTGCCTCGGCCGGCGTGGCCCGTCAGGAACCAGGCGCCAACCTCTTCGCCATCGGACGTGTACAGCCTGTGGTTTTGCATGACGCGGCCGTCAATTGTCGGCGGGGGTTCGTCGAACGGTGACCGGGGCCTGCGCGTCAACTTCCACGAAGCGAACGCGCCGGCCGCAAGCCACAGTACGATCAGGGCCAAGGCCGCGCGCAGCAGGAGCCGCACGAGCCGACGTCGGGCGCCGAGCCGGCGCGGTGGCTGCGGCTGATCCGAAAGCGGGTGCTCTTTTATGGCGTGCATTCCCTCTCAGTCTAGCACGACTTATCACAGGTCAAGTAAGCTCTGGCGTCAGGCTTGTGATCTGTTGCATCCTCTTTACGATGCTGGTGATCGACCGTCGCGAGGTATAGGCCAGCGACTTTGGATGCGCCTTGGTGACAGTCTGCAAAGTTGCGGACAAATTGCTAAGGCAGCGTTTTCGACAAGATAAATCAGGGTCTCTATGAGCGCTAAACCCCTCCGAGGCGTTTTCACCCCGAATCTCGTTCCGCTGGACGACCACGGCGACATCGACGAGGCGGAACTCCGCCGTTACGTCGAATGGCTGATCGAGCGGGGCGTGCACGGGCTGTACCCCAACGGCTCGACCGGCGAGTTCACCCGCTTCACGGCCGAAGAACGCCGCGAGATCATGCGGATCGTCTGCGACCAGTGCCGCGGCCGGGTGCCGGTGTTGGCGGGGGCGGCGGAGGCGAACGTGAAGGAGACGCTTCGCGCCTGCGAAACGTACCACGCCTACGGCGCGACGGCCGTCGCGATCGTCTCGCCGATTTATTACAAGCTGTCGCCGGAGAGCGTGTACGCGTATTTTCGCGAGATCGCGCTCAACTCGCCGATCGACGTCACACTTTACAACATCCCGATGTTCGCCAGCCCGATCGACGTCTCGACACTCCGCCGGCTGGCGGAATTTGAGCGGGTGATAGGCATCAAGGACAGTTCGGGCGACGTGGCCCAGATGGGACGAATGGTCAACGCGGTGCGCCCGCACCGACCCGACTTTACGTTCCTGACCGGCTGGGACGTGGTCCTGGCGCCGATGATGCTCGTCGGCGCTGACGGGGGCACCAACGCAACCAGCGGCATCATTCCGGAACTCATGCGGCGTCTCTACGACACGGCCCGCGCGGGCTTGGACGGCCAGCCGGGCGCGCTGGGCGAGGCGATGAGGCTCCAGCTTCGCGTGATCGAGCTGTTCGACAAGATGCTCTTCTCAGCCGATTTCCCCGAGGGATTCCGCGCCGGCGTCGAGCTGCGCGGGTTCCGCATGGGGCGCAGTCGTCAGCCCCTCAGCGAGACGCAGCGCGTCGATCGAATCGGGCTGCAGCGCGTCCTCCAGTGCATGCTCGCCGACTTCGGCGTGACGGAAGCGCCGGCGGAAGGATGTCCGCCGAAAAAGGGTTATGGCGAGCGTGACACGGTCATGCAGGTGACCGAAGCCGTGATGGCCGCGCTGCGGCAGACGGGCAAGTTGTAAACCTGCCGACGACGAGGCACCCTGCCGTTCTCGGAAATGCCGTCCCACTCTTGACGCGAAACGCGAGATGTCGCTTTCCAACCCGCAAGCCATTCTCGACCGGCTGCTCGAATTCCAGCGTGCCGTGCACGACATGGTTGTTCGGTCGCGTGCGTCGGTCGGGCTGCACGCCGTCACTCGTTCGAGCACTGCCGACACGATCTACCGGATCGACGCGGAGGTCGATCCGATCCTGGAATCGTTCTGCGAAGAATGGGGCCGTTCGACGCCGCTGGTGCTCATCGCCGAAGGTTTGGAGGACGAGCCGGGGAACGAGGTGACCCATCGCGTCTTTCCGCGCGGCGCGAGTGAGGATGACGCCGGCATTCGCGTGATCGTTGACCCGATCGACGGCACGCGCGGCATCATGTACGACAAGCGGGCGGCGTGGTCGCTTGCGGGCGTCGCGCCGAACAAGGGATCGGCCACGCGCCTTTCCGACATTGAAATCGCGGCGATGACCGAGTTGCCGACGAGCAAGATGGGTTTTACCGACACGCTCTGGGCGATCAGAGGCGCCGGCGCCCGGGGCGTTCGCACGGATTTGCAAAGCGGCGACTCGCAACCGCTTGGGTTGAAGCCGTCAGCCGCGAGCACGATCGACCACGGCTTCGCCTCCGTGACCAACTTCTTCCCCGGCACAAAAATTCTGGCTGCCGAGGTGATGGAGCATCTGGCCCGCCGGCTCGTCGGCCCGGCGGACGTGACGCGGGCGACGGTGTTCGATGACCAGTACATCTCGACGGGCGGACAGTTCTACGAGCTGATCGCCGGCCACGACCGCTTCATCGCAGACCTCCGGCCGATCTTCTACCGCATGCAGAATCAGCCCGAAGGGCTTTGTTGCCATCCTTACGACTGCGCGACGATGCTCGTCGCCCTCGAAGCCGGCGTGCTGTTGACCGACGGCCTTGGCAACCCGCTGGACGGCCCGCTCGACACCACGACGGGCGTCTCCTGGGCCGGCTACGCCAACGACACACTTCGCGCGACAATCGAGCCGCTGTTGACGCACTATCTGCGCAGTCGCGGCGCGTGACGGCGGTAACGAATCACTCGCGGAACCGAATCGAATACAGGTCGGCGTCGTCGAAGAGGAAACGAAGCCGGACGGGTTTGCCGGCTTGGGCTTCGAGGGATCCGCCTTTCCACGTGACGACTTGATCGATCGCGTCGCCGGTCAACGGCTGAACGTCATCGGCGGTGAAGCCGGGGATCG
>JBKJRK010000353.1:0-8750 GCA_046593135.1 Tepidisphaeraceae bacterium
TGCTCTTCGTCTTCGACGCGTTGACCAAAATCACGCCGGCGATGAACATGGCGCCTCCTACGATGGCAATGCTCGAGGGGTCTTCACCCAAGGAAATCCACGCGATTGCCAGCGCCAGGGCGGGAATGAGGTAGAGGAAGCTCACGGCTCGGGAAACGTTCATGCGCGAGAGGACTTTCGCCCACATCGCGTACGACAACGCCGTTGGGAATACGCCCATGTAAATGGCGGCCCACGTCGCCGAAGCGGGGGCGGTGCGCAGTTCGGCGAGGGCGCGGGGGAGCATCGGCAAGAGGCAGGCCGTCCCGATCCAGATGACCCAGACGGTAAGCGAGACGGGCGAAAGCCTGCGGAGCAGCGGCTTCTGGAGGACGGTGTAGACGGCCCCGACCGCGGCGGCGACGAGTACCCACAGGGCGCGGGGGTCGAAATCCCATCCGTTGCTCATGGCGATGACGGCGGCGCCGGCGAAGCTGACGAACGTGCCGATCCATCCTCTGACGCCGAGCCGTTCACGCAGCATGCAAGCCGCCATGAGGGCGGCCATCACCGGGCTGGTGTTGATGAGCAAGGCGGCGGGCCCCGCGCCGACGGTGACCTCGGCGTAGTTGAGCGAGACGTGGTACGCCGGCACGCCCGCCACCGCCGCCAGGATCAGCAGCGGCCAGTCGCGCCGGGTGGGCCATCGGAAAGACCAGACGGCCGCGATCACGGCGATTGCGATGGAGCCGGACAGGAATCGCATCAGCGCCAGAGACTGCGGCGAATAGCCCTTCAACCCGATCCGGATCGCCGCAAACGCCGACGCCCAGAAGAACAGCGCCGCCATCAACGCGACACCAAGCCACTTGGAGACGCGTGGTGCGGGTGTCGGCGTCTCATGCGCAATGGCCACAAGAGAGTCGCCGTTTCTTTCTACAGATTGCTTCATTCCGGCGCTCTCTTGGTCATCTCGAAATAGTAGATCGGCAAGCGTTTCTTGAGAAACCGGCTCTCGAACAGCGTGGCCTCTCCCGCGAAGCATCGGTCTGAGGTGTGGGCGAGAGTCGCAGGATCGCTCCAATAGTCAGGTGAGTTCATCGAAACCGCAAACCGGCTCAGGATAGCCTCGTTCGCGCGCGGAATGTCCTCCGGTCGAACCAATTCGCGCGCCTTCACGCGCGGGGGTGAAGGTGTCGCCGGGCCACCGCTGTTTCGAGCCTCGCGCGTGGGTTGAAACCACGCCGGTTCGGGCAGGCCGAACAACCCGAGCGTCCATTGGTAATAGCCCGGGTGGTCCGTCTTCAGGCAAATGGCCGACCCGCAGCCGCGCAACACCGTGTGTGCATCGGCCAGGAACGGTTCGGCGATCAATCGATTCTTAAGTTCGACGGGCCGGTCGCACGGGTCGGGATGAAACACCCAGATCTCATCAACGTCGCCGGCCGCGAAGATTTTGGATACGTCCTGCGCCCGCCCGCGCAACAGCACGACGTTCCGCAGCCCGAGTTTTGCCACGCGTGCCGCGCCGAGGTACAGCGACTTGTATTTCCAATCCAACCCGACAAAGCCGGTGTGCGGGAACCGCGCCGCAATCCGGCATAACGTCTCGGCGTCCGAGCAGCCGATCTCGAAGATGATGCGCCCGTCGAAGCCGGCCCCGATCCGCCTGCCGAATAGCGTCCTCCACCGCCCGCCGTGGTCAAACACTCGGTCGCCGCCGAACGCGAGATCGGGAAATTCAAGTAGACGCTCGGCGTAAATGTTTCGGCGGGTTGTCATGAGCGGCATGAGAGCACGCAAATGCGGCGTCTCGTCCAAATAGCCGGGACAGACTGTGGCGTGGCGGGCGTCCACGTCAAGTGTGCATTAAGTCAAGGGTGCAAGGTTGCGGGACTCCGAGGGACAACCGACGAGAGGTCAGGATTCTCCAATACCAACGCTTATTCGTCGGCCACGCCCGTCTCTTGCGGACGGGCTTTGAAACCCTATGGATTCTTGTTGCAATACGAGACGGCCTGATTATAATGACGAACGTTTTCGCAAATAGGTAGACTTTGCCGTCGGAAAGTTTTGCATTTCGATTCGTCACAACGGGTGGGTCGGTGTGCTTAGGCGACGCCGAGGAGTATCTGACATGCGAAGGCAAAAAGCATTCACGTTGGTGGAACTGCTTGTCGTCATTGGCATCATCGCTGTGCTCGTGTCGCTGCTTCTGCCGTCTTTGAATCGCGCGCGGGCTCAGGCGCAGCAGACGCAGTGCGCGAGCAACATGCGCCAGACCGGTTTGGGCCTCCAGATGTATGTGAATGAGAACAAGGGCTGGCTCCCGCCGCTGTCGCCCAACGACGCCCAGGCCCCCGGAGCCGTTGCACTGCCAAGTGCCGTCGAATGCACAACCGACTTCGGTCAGGAAGTCGTCTACTCGCATTTCCCGAATTTTCTCGGCTCGCTCATCCCCTACATGCAGGGGAACATCGCCGTGTTCCGCTGTCCCACCGTGCAGTACCCCGAGCCTTATTTCCCGACGGACCCTTTTTACTTGCCCGACGCGGCCAGTGACACGACGAATCTCGGCAACGCCGCAGTGTTGGGCCGAAAGATTTCGATGATTCGCGGCTCGGCCGAGGTCGCGTACCTCCAGGAGCAGCCGTACCGCTGGGGCGCTGCCATCTACCGGCCGTTGCGCAACAGTAGCGTCGTAGGGCTGTACTGGTACTTTCACGACAACGTCAACGGCGGCGCGACGGGGGACGAGTTTCAGTACTCCAACAACCACTTCAAAGGCGGCAACCTCGTCTTCGTCGACGGCCACGCCGAGTACCGCAAGCGGACGGACATAAAAGCCGGTGATTTTGGCCTAACAGGCGGCGGCGGGGCGACCGGACTGCCGACCGACAACAATCTTCAGCGCGCCGACCGAACGTATCAGGCGGCATCCCCCATCAAGCACTACGCGCCGCCCGCCGGCGGCCCCCCCGTGCCGCTGCCGTTGCCGCTTCCGCCGGTATTTTAGGGGTAATGCAGCCTCCTTGTGATTGCCGTCATGATCACGAATTCGGGCATATTGGGGCTATCTGTGTTCTTTTCCCTGAGCGGCCGAAGCCGGGTATACTGCCGTGCCGATGACTTCCGCCCCACCGACCATTATTGACCTTGCCAAGCTGCTCCGTATCTCCGCTACGACTGTCTGGCGGGCGCTGAACAACAGCCCGCGCGTTAGCGCCAAAACCCGCAAGCGCGTGCTTCAGGCGGCGGCGCGAATGAACTACCGTCCGTCGCTGGTGGCGCAAACGCTGCTACGCGGGAAGTCGCAGACGCTCGGCGTCGTCGTACCGATGATCGGCAACCCGGTTTACGCGTCGCTCGTGCGGGCGGTCGAGCAGGTGGCGTTCCAGCGCAACTACAACATCATCCTCTGCGACACCGACTTCAAACTCGACCGCGAACGCGAGTACGTCGACCTGCTCTCTCGCCGCCGGGTTGAGGGGATCGCCATCATCCCGTTTGCGGCGCGAACGGTGCCGTCGTCCCCCGCGTCGTCAAAATCGAAGGGCGATGAAGACGACGGCTACGCCCACCTTACGCGGCTGCCGCGGCAGGGCATCTTGGTGGTGGCCATGCAACAGGATGTGCCCGGGCAGGTACTGGATTCTATCGTGCCCGACAACCGTGCCGCGGCACGCGACATGACCGCGCATCTCATCGGGCTTGGTCACCGGCGGATCGGTTTTCTTCATGGGGGGATGGCGAGCTGGCACTTGTCGATCCGCGAGCGGTTTGAGGGTTACCGGCAAGCGCTGGACGACGCCGGCATCCCGCAGGACGACTCGCTCGTGCTCCAGGCGGGCTCGTTCGAGTCGGTCTTGACCGACAGCAGTGGCGACTTCCATACCGAGGAAGTGGCGGCCTACCTGACCCGGCCCAACCGGCCGACGGCATTATTCGTGCCGGTCGACATGCTGGCGATCCGGGTGATGGAAGTGGCGCGGGACACGCTGAAGTTGCGGGTCCCCGAGGATCTGGCGATCGCCGGGTTTGACGACATTCTCGCCGCCGCCCACACGTCACCGTCTCTGACGACGGTGCGCCACCCGACCGGGCAGATCGGACGACGGACGGCGGAACTGCTGTTCGAGCAACTGTCCGCCGAGCGCGTCGGCGTCCCGAAGGGGGCGGCCGTCGCGGTGCCGCGTCAGGGCGTCCACGAGCGCATTGCGTGCGAGTTGATCATCCGCCGGTCTTGCGGGGCCCCGGCGTCCGCCCGGAATTAAATAAGGTGCGCAATCCCGCGCCGATTTGTTCGCCGGTTAGCCGCTGCCCACAGGGCAGCGTCGCGTTGCACGAGCGCGTAACCGCGCAAATTCATTTAGCCGGCGACGTAGTGACGGTGGCATTTCGTTACAGTGGAGTTTCGCAAAACGCGGACGAAACCGATCGCGGGCAAAAAACTGAACACGAGCGGGAATGTGTCGCGTCAACTGGTCCGTATTAAACCGTGTTGACCGGCGGAGACGTTTTTGGAACGAGGCGTTGGTGGCCGAGGCTTTAGGACTGATTGAAATCACGGGGCTCGCGCCGGCGCTTGTCGCGCTGGACGTGCTGGACAAGTCCGCCGACGTGCGGCTGGTACAGGTGGAACTGAACGACCAACTCGGCGCGCTGATCAAAGTCACCGGCAAGTCGGCCGCGGTGCGGGCGGCAGTGGGGGCGGCGGAAAACGTTGCAACAAAGATGCGCGTCGGCATCGTGACCGACGTGATCAACGCCCCCGACGTGGCGGCGTGGCCTGCGGTCGAGTCAAAGCCCGAGTACAACGCGCTGCTGGAGTCTGAAGTCGTCTTTATCCCCGGCCGCGGCAAAACCGCCGCGAGCGAAAGGGCATCGGAGAAAAAAGTGAACGGATCATTTGCGTTGGGGCTGATCGAAACCCAGGGACTCACAGCCGTCCTCGAAGCCCTCGACACCGCCGCCAAGGCGGCTTCGGTTGAAGTCGTCGGCCGGGAAAAGCTAGGCGGCGGGTATGTGACGGTGATCATCAAAGGCGACGTCGCCGCCGTGCAGGCCGCCGTCGAAGCGGGGCGAGCGCGTGTCGAAGGGCTGAACCTCGGCAAGATTATCGCCACCCACGTCATTCCTCGCCCGAGCGAGGCGGTGTTGAGCATCCTTCCCAAGTTGTGAATGAACTCCCGGATAAGGCGGTTTGTAACGGGCGCGTCTCTCGCCGCGCCCGTGTCGCGGCGGACGGCTCGTTTTAGCGCCGTGCGCCTTTTCGTTCAGCCCGCGAGCTTGCTCGCCGTGAGAGGGACGAACCCGGCGAGCAAGCTCGCCGGCTACACCAAAAGTTTCCCTGCCTTAACCCCAATGTCGAAGAACCAATGATACGAATTAATTCACTGCTCATTGTCGCGCTCATCTTGACCGTGTCCTCTGCCGCCGGCACGGAGCTTTCTCGCAAGACGGTGCAGGCCAACCACGTCGCCGAGTTCGAGTTTGTCACCGTGTTAAAGCGGGCGGACCCGTTCAATGAAGTCTCGCTCGACGTGATCTTCACAGAGCCGGGCGGCAGGGAACGCCGGGTGCCGGCGTACTGGGCGGGCGACAGGGTTTGGAAGGTGCGATACGCATCACCACTCCTGGGCACGCACCGCTTTCGCTCCGAATCGTCCGACGCACGCGACACGGGGCTTCACAGAATTACCGGATCGGCGGAGGTCGAACCCTACAAGGGAGATAACCCCGCGTACGCGCACGGCCCGCTGCGCGTCGCCAAGGGCTCCCGTTATTTCGAGCACGCCGACGGCACGCCGTTCCTCTGGCTCGGCGACACCTGGTGGATGAGCCTGACGAAGCGCCTGGAATTCCCATCGGAGTTTGAAACCCTTGCCCTCGACCGCAAAAAGAAGGGATTCAACGTCATTCAAATTATCGCCGGGCTGTATCCGGACATGCCGGCGTTCGACGAGCGCGGCGCGAACGAGGCGGGATTCCCGTGGGAGAAGGATTATTCCCGGATCCGTCCCGAGTATTTCGACAAGGCCGACGAGCGGATTCAGTACCTCGTCGAGCAGGGATTCACGCCGTGCATCGTTAGTACCTGGGGGTTCCACCTCCCATGGCTCGGCCTCGAGAAGATGCAGCAGCATCAGCGATACGTGTACGCTCGGTGGGGGGCGTTGCCCATGGTCTGGTGCGTGGCGGGGGAACTGAATTTGCCGTTCTACACCAATCCCGGCTTTCCGCACGGCGCCGAAAAACAGGTGGCCGACTGGGAAACCGTTCTGAAATATTGCCGTTCCATCAACAGCTTCGACCGGCTGATCACTGCACACCCCGCCGGCGGGGTTCCGATCAGCATGCGGGCCAAGCTGAAGGACCCGACCCCCCTCGACTTCGACATGCTCCAGACTCCGCACGGTCAAATGGACGCGTTGCCGGCGACGGTGGATACCGTGCGTTACTCTTACAACGCAAAACCTTCCCTGCCCGTCGTCAACGCGGAGCCGAGCTACGAGATGCTCCTCGACAAGACGCCGCCCGAGATTGCCCGGCTGATGTTCTGGGCATCTTGGACCAACGGCGTGAAGGGCTACACCTACGGGGCCAACGGCATCTGGCAACTTAACCGCAAGGGCAAGCCGTACGGAAATTCCCCCTGGGGGGGAAGCTACGGGAAAATCTCCTGGGACGAAGCGATGAACCTCGCAGGGTCGGCGCAGGTGGCGCTGGGAACGAAGTTGCTTTCAGAATTTGCGTGGGAAAAATTCGAGCCGCAGCCGGCGTGGGCTTCGTTGATTCCGCGGTCCATCAGGGACGTGAAGATCGGAGATTGGATCTGGTTCCCCGAGGGCGATCCGGCGAAAGACGCGCCGCCCGAGGCGCGGTTCTTCCGTCAGACGTTCGAGTTGCCGTCGGACGCCATCGTCGAGGGGGCGTGGCTTCGTTTTGCCGCGGACGATCGCGCGACGGTGTGGCTGAACGGCGAGGAGATCGGCACGGTTTCGGACTGGAGCGCCCTCCGCGAGCTTGACGCCGTCGCCGGCAAACTCAAGCCCGGCCGCAACGTGCTGGCGGTGCGCGTGGAGAATGTAAAATCAAACGTGGCAAGGAATCCCGCCGGCCTGGCGGGAGGCATGTTGATCGAGCTGAAGGGCGGCGATCGGGTTGCAGTTTCCACCGCCACAGATTGGCGCGTTTCCAAGCAAAGTGCGGCGGGCTGGCAGAAACCCGAATTCGACGACAAAGGTTGGTCCGCCGCAAAATCCGCGGCGGGATTTGGCGCGGCGCCGTGGGGTCAAGTTGGCCTCGCGGGCGACGACGCGTACATCGTCCCGTATGCAATGGGCATCCCTCATGCCGTTCGCATCGTCTACGTCCCGCAGTCCCGGCCGATTCTAATCAAGGCGCTGGAACCCGGTGTGTTGTACGCCGCGTCAACCTTCGACCCCACTACCGGCGACCGCAAATCGATCGGCGACGCGACACCCGACTCCGCCGCCACATGGCGCTGCGAGCCGCCGGCGAGAATGGCGCATGACTGGGTGCTTATCCTGGAAGCGAAGAAATAACAGCCGAAACTGCCTCGCTTTGTCGCAAAGCGTTGGTCTGCAATGCTCAAATCCGCAAAACTTGATTCCTCGCATGGGGTATTTTTCGTAGTAAAGTTTTTTTCTTGCTTACCGACAAACCCGCGTTATATTCCGAATGTCGTCTTTGCCGCGATGTTTGAGGGGATTGGGGGTGCGGCGGATGATGGGGTGTAGTTTTCACTTCTCGAGGTCATGTCATGGAAGATTTTCCCTCGAACAATAGCTGAAGGTCTTGCGACGAACATACGCGTGTTCGCTGCGCTGGAATAGCTGCTGGATGTGTTGGGTGTAATTGTTGGGCCGGTTTCGGATTTCTTTGGCTGCGCATTGAGACGCGGAGCAGAAGCCAAATCCGCGCCGCTGCTCGCGAGGCCCGCACGTCGGTTTAATCGTATTAAGGCGTTGTTTTAAAGTCGTGTTTTTTTGGGCGAAGGTCGGACAGGGTCGGCCGCGTGTTTGCGGTCGGTCTGGCCTTCGGAGTGTCGTCAGTAGCGGCGACGTCGGTATCGCGCACCTGCTATAAGCCGGAACGCGATCGACGGGGCCTAAGGAGTCCGTGATGAAGTGTTTCTGCAATAGCGTGCGTAGTTTGTTCCGTGACGAACAGGGCATGGAAACTGTCGAATGGGGTGTCATGGCTGCCCTGATTGTGGCCGCCCTGGTTGGGGTGATCGCAGCCCTCGGTGGCAACGTGCTGGCGAAGTTTCAAGGCTTGGTCACCGCCACCACCTAAGGTTGGGACCGGTCACCGTCTCGCCGTGGGTGGGCGCAGCCGCGTGTGACGATCTCGCCGTTTCGTCGGAGTTTCGGTTCCGACGGAGTGGCATGACGTCCGCGCTCAGGCGACATCTGCAACGAGACGGAACCTTCTCGGCTCGATCGGGATTGGTTTGGCGCGGGGTCGGCGGCCGCTTAAGCGGTTTCCTCGGTCCTCTGCGCGCAATCGTGGTCCCGATTCATGAATCGTCCGGCGGTGGCGCGGGCGTTGTCGGTGGTTCCGGTCGGTCGCGGCTTCGCGACCGGCAGGTGCCCGACAACGCTCGCCGCCTCCCGCTTGGCTTCGGTGGGGTCGAGTCCTTCGGGCACCAAGGACCACTGGCATGCTCCAGACGATCAGGCGTTTCGTGGCCGACGAGACCGGGATGGAAACGGTCGAGTGGGGCGTCATCGCCGCCATCATCG